>JALWBK010000149.1 GCA_027037155.1 bacterium
TGAGGGGCTTGTATACATAGAATTAAAGCCTTTTCAAGAACTGTCTCTTCTCCAGATTACCCTGACGAACTTTTCTCCCTCGTTGTACCAGAATTTGAGTTCACCTTTGTGGGCATTGTAAAGGGCTTCGCCTATCCTTCTGGCAAGAGATGGGTATGTCACTTCTATGTTTAGCCCGTCTTCGTCTTCTTCCATATTCATGATTCTTTGAAGGGGCCTGAGATTTTTGACGTCCTCTTCGACGTTTCTGATGAGGTTCATGAGCTCTTCCTTCTTCTCTTTGAAGTAAGAGCCTTCTATCCTCACCAATCCACCGGGATACTTGTCCTGTATCCTTTTGCACGCGGGACATAGGGCTTCGTTGTACTCTGTCGTTTCGTCTGGCTTTTCCCAGGTCCACCTGCCGTTTTTGTAAACGGCTTTGCACGAGGGGCATATTGTGGGTTCGGGATACTTTTTGAATTCGTAATAAGGGTTTCCGGGATCTTGAGATTCAAATTCCTTCCTCCAGGCGCTGTAGTAGGTCATCTCTACCTCCCGTAGAGCTTTTCTTTCCCTGATTATAAATTTAATCCCAAATGCTTGTTACAGTAAGCCCATTATCTTCATGCAGGTGTAGTGGTAGGCTATGTTGGCGTGAAAGAGGATAAGTCCCATGAGGCTTCCAAAGGCGGTGAATATGGGAAGTCCCATGAGTCCCATAAGGATGGCCAGGGCAAAGGATCCGGATACCGCAAATATGGCAATTAGTGTAAGTGCCACAGTTGGCTTCCAAAGCCCCGGTTTTAATGAGAGCAGGAAGTACTTTGGGGTCAGTCCTTTGAGTGATTCTAAAAGTCCTTGCCAGAAATCGCTTTGCAGGAATCCCTTTGCCATGGCTACAGTGGCTGTGAAGAAAAAGTTGAGAGCTATGTAGAGGGTGAGAAGTACTACGCCTACGACGTAAAGGGCGGTTTTTCCGCTTCCCAAGATGGCTTTCCACTGCTCGGGGTGAAATATCGCCAGGGTTGCTACGGGAAGTAGTAACAGTGTTGTGAAGAGTACGGAGGCTATGGCGATCACAATGGTGTTTATAAGCATACCTATGTAAGCACCCATAACTGCAGAGGGGTTTATGGTGGATAAAAGCTGGGAGATCTCTTTGGATGCCAGTTCTTCTTTTACGGTTTCAGGGGATGGGTTTTGGGATATGGTCTTGACAATGGATGCCATTAGCAGTGCCAGAGCAAAGCCAGAGGCTAAACTGACGAGTCTGCCGATGACTGGTAATGGTTCCATTATGGAGGGAATGAAGAACAACATGAAAATCAGCAGGTTTAACCGCCAGTTGGCGCTGATAAGTGCTGTGAAAAGACTCAGCATTGCAGGTTAAACTCTTCTAATCTTTTTTTGGCTGCATCAAGGGCTTCTGTGGTTGCCTGCTGTCCAAAGGTTGCGGGAGTGACGGTTCCGCATACGGCATCAAGGATTGCCGATAGCTTGAATTTTTCTGCAGGCATGGCGGGCAGATAGGCTCCATTGGCGGTCTCTTTGATGAGTTTGTGTTCTTTAAGGGTTGAAAGCACCTTTGTTATTAGGCTTTCCGGTATGCTGAGCTCTTCAGAGGCCACTTGGGGATTGAACTCTTCTGCTTGGCTGAACTTTTGATACATGTTTTTGACGATGTCTATAGCCATGCTCAGCGTTAGTACAGGAGAAGCTTTTAGATCTGGCCTGTATCCCTTCCAGTACTGCGCCACGAATGCTATTTGGGCTCCGTACAGAAATACCAGCCATCCCCAGTATAGCCAGATGAGAAAGAGAGGTATGGTGGCAAAGGAGCCGTAAATAGCATTGTATCGCGTAACGCCGATTTGAAGCTTGATATAGATGAATTGCACAAGAAGCCAGCCTACACCGCCAACTATCCCTCCTATCAGGGCGGGCATGGCCTTTACATGGGCGTTGGGAAGGAAGCGGTAAAGCACCGTGAAGGTGATAACTAGTAAGGCTACGGGTATGATCTTGACGATAAGCGCTGAAAACAGCGGAACCGGAACAAATTTGTCAAGGAAGACCGTTATCTTTTTCACCTGAGATGCGGCTGTGAATCCTAAGGCTATGTTTATGGACAGGGGCATGAGTACAGTTATGGCGATGTAGTCAAGGATTTTTCGCCCTAAGTCTCTGCTTTTTTCAACCTTCCATATCTGATTCAGGGTATTTTCAATTTTGGTTAAGGTTGTTAGAACTGCCCATATTAGCCCTAATATGCCCACAACTCCTAAGGTGGCAAAGTTTGTCTTGTCGACGTACTCAAAGATTTTGTCAATGGCTTCTCTTAGGTGCTTTGCGAACTGGTTTTGCCCTTTCTGATCCTCAAACTGTTCAATGAACTGGTACGCGGCTTTTTTTGCCATGTTACTAGCGCCAAGGCCCTTGAGTACAGCGGTTCCCAAGGCTATTAACGGCACCATGGAGAGTACCATTATGTAGGTAAGGGCGCTGGCTCTTAGTGAGAGGGCGTTCTTTCTGGCTTCCTCCCAGAAGAATTCCGAGATGCGAAGGAGATTCCTTATCGTCCTTTTCCACTTAGGGCTGTCAGGCTCTTCCTGCCACGCCCAGTGATGTAAGGAAATGGCTTTATCTTTTATTTGTTCTTTCTTCATACTGTTCCTATTCTATCACAGGTGTGTTTTTCTTTTCAAACGGATTGCGCTTTTGAGATAACGGGCGTAATTTAACTTAAAAAGTCATATTTAAATTTGGGAGGTTCAATCATGGGGAAAAGGGTGGTTGTAGTTGGTGGGCTGGCAGCAGGACCTAAGGCTGCTGCCAAAATAAAGCGTTTGGATCCAGAGGCAGAAGTCATTATTCTTGAGAAGGGAAGGTATCTGTCCTTTGGTACCTGCGGATTTCCTTATTTCATAGAGCGAGAGGTTAAGGACATAACGGATCTGATGAAGACCTCTACCGGTGTTGTGCGGGATAGGGTTTTCTTCAAAGAAGTGAAGGATATAGATGCCAGAACTCAATCTTTGGTGGTTGGAATAGATAGGGATAACAAGAGGGTGAAGGTCAAGGATTTGGTATCTGGAGACACCTACGGGCTTGAGTATGACTATTTGGTGCTTGCTACAGGAGCCAGGCCTGCTTCCTTGCCTGTAGAGGGCATGCACTTTAGAAACATCTTTTTGGCAAGAACCCCTGAAGATGCCATAACAATTGACAGATTCCTTGAGGAGCATCCAGGGGTAGAAGCGGTAGTGGTTGGAGGAGGAGCTATAGGGCTTGAGATGGCAGAGGCTCTAACCTTGAGGGGTGCTAAGGTTACTGTGGTTGAGGCATTTCCGAGGTTACTTCCACCCTTTGAGCCTGAGATTTCTCTGATAGTGCAGAGCCATTTGGAGGAAAAGGGAGTAAAGGTACTAACGGGAACCAAGGTGGTTAAGTTTGAGGATGATGGTGAGGGCTACGTGTCGGCGGTGGTGACGGATAAGGGAAGGATTCCTGCTGAAATGGTGCTTGTGGCGGTGGGGGTCAGGCCCAATGTGGAGCTTGCTAAGGAGAGTGGTTTAAAGATTGGTGAGACGGGTGCCGTTTGGGTGAATGAGTCTATGCAGACCAGTGATCCGTACATCTACGCTGTTGGGGACTGTGCCGAGACGGTGAACATGATAACCGGAGAGCGGGTCTTTGTGCCCCTTGGCTCCTCTGCCAATAAGCAGGGGAGGGTTGCAGCCATCAATATATGCGGTGGCAACGCTGTGTTTCCAGGGGTTGTTGGAACATTGATTTTGAAGGTTTTTGATCTCACTGTGGCGAGAACGGGGCTTTCCATGGATAAGGCGGCGCAGGCAGGTTTTGTTCCCGAGAGGGTGATCATTTCTGGTCCTGATAAGCCAGAGTTTATGCCGGCGGCAAAGCCTATAATACTTGAACTTATTGCAGATAAGAAGACGGGAAAGGTTTTGGGCGTTCAGGCTGTGGGATACGGTGATGTGAACAAGCGCATAGATGTTGCCGCTACTTTGCTTTACTTCAAGGCAACCATTTGGGATGTTATGGGAGTGGATCTTGCCTATGCCCCGCCCTATGCACCAGCGGTTGACAACATAGCTAAGGCGGCATGGGCTATGGAAAACAAACTGCAGGGGATGATGGAGGGAATTACCAGCGTTGAACTGAAAAAGATGATGGAGGAGAAAAAAGATTTGCTTATACTTGACGTTAGGGCTCCCTGGGAGTGTAAGGAGCTGAATCTTCCTTGGCAGGTTATTAACATACCCTTAGGGCAGCTTAGAAGGCGTTTGAGTGAGGTGCCGCGGGATAGGGAGATAGTGATTCTATGCAAGAGCGGTACCAGAGGGTACGAGGCCTACTGCATATTGAAGGCTGCCGGCTTTGAGAACATCAAGGTGTTGGAGGGCGGTTTGATAGCCTGGCCCTTCACCAGAGTTGAGGGGGTTAGCTGCTGAATCTCAGAAGGAGTATGGTGGCAAGGGAAAGGTAGATAAAGTTTGCCAGTATGTCGCTGAAGGTGGTGATGAAGGGGCCTGAGGGAAGGGCTGGGTCTATGTTGAGCTTTTTGAATATTATGGGAGTTAGGGTCCCCACTGTGGTTGTTATGACCATGGAAGTTAAGATAGAGATCCCTATGACTGTGGAGAAGCGGGGGTCTTTCTGGATAAAGTAAACCGCTACTGCAGCTACGGCCCCCGCTATCAGGCCCATTATGAGGCCTACGCCTATCTGTCTTGCTACCACCTTCCAGGGCTTGTCTATGTCGAGCCTTCCGGTGGCAATGGAGCGATTCACGATGGTCTGGGCCTGATTGCCAACGTTTCCTGCAAGGGCCATAACCAGGGGGATGAAGAAGGAGAGGGCGACGAATTCCTTGAGGGTGTTGTTGTAAAAGTGGATTATGTAGCCTGAGATTAGTTCTCCAATGAGGCTGAAGCTGAGCCACGGGAGACGGTAAAGGGCTATTTTGAACAGGGATCTCTCCCACAGCTCTTCGTCTGTGGTACCTACCATCTTGTAGATGTCTTCAGTGGCCTCTTCCACTATGATGTCAATTACGTCGTCGGCAGTCACGATACCCACAAGCCTCTTTTCATGATCCACAACGGGAACCGCCAGGAGATCGTATTTGTCCACTATCCTGGCTACCTCTTCCTGATCGGTGTCCACTGTGACGTAGATGATGTCGGTTTTCATTATGTCCTTAAGCTTAGCCTTGGGATCGGACAGTATGAGTTCTCTCAATGAGATGACGCCAACAAGGTGCCTTCTTGAGTCTATCACGTAAAGGTAAAAGACTTCCTTGTCTCGCGCCTTTCTTATCTCTTCTATGGCCTTTTCCACGGTAAGGTCTTCGTGAAGGGCCAAGAACTCTGTGGACATTATACGGCCGGCAGTTTCCTCTCTGTACTGAAGGTGCTTCCAGATGTCAGGGTACTTTTCCAATAAGGGCAGTATCTTCTCTCTTTTATCTTTAGGCAGTGAGTCAACCAGCAGGATGGCTTCGTCTGGATCCATGTAGGGGATGTAGCTTACCAGCTCTTCTGGGCTGAGCTCTTCCACAATTTCGGTAAAGGTTAAAGAGTCCAGCTTTGTGATAATTTGGGCCATAAGGTCTGGTTTTATAAGCTTTAAAAGTTCCCGCCTTTCTTCTTTGCTGAGCGTTTTGAGGACGTAAGCGATGTCCGCAGGATGCAGCTTTTCAAGCAGTCTGTTTATGTGAGAGATAGCCTTTTTACGCAGGAATCTTCTGAAGGTGGCAACTATAATCTTTTTGCTTTTGGGGATGTGTTCTATTCCTTCTTCAGGTAGTACCCCAACTCTCTCAGGCTCCCGCTTTTGCGTCTCCATTTTTCCTTCACCTTTACCCAAAGATTTAGATAGACCTTCTTTCCGTATATTCTTTCAAGCTCTTCGCGAGAGAACTGGCCGATTTTTTTGAGCATCTGGCCAGACCTTCCTATTATTATTCCCTTTTGGGAGGCCTTTTCAACAAATATGTAGGCATCAATTACTATGACGTCTTCTTTCTCCTCAATCTTTTCCACCAAAACTGCGGTACTGTAGGGTATCTCCTGCCTTGTTAGGTTGAAGATCTTTTCCCTTATGATTTCAGCAACCATGAAGTACTCTGGCTGATCCGTTATCATATCTTCGGGATAGTATGGATACCCTTCGGGAAGAAGGTTGAAGATGGCTTTAACCAGCTCGTTCAGTCCTTCTCCGGTGACGGCGGAGGTGGGTACTGCTGTTTCTATTTTCAGTGCCTGTTCAATCTCTTTTCTTATACTTTCGGCCCTATCAAGGGTGGTTAGATCTATCTTGTTGAGGGAAAGCACAATGGGCTTAGAAGTTTCCATCTGGGCCAAATGCTCAATCACCAAGTCGTCTTCTTCAGTAAGCCCCTCTTTTACATCCACAACGAGAACCACCACATCAACGTCTTTCAGGGTTCTTACAGCAACTTCCACCATGTATTCGTTCAATTTGTGTTTGGGTTTGTGAATTCCGGGGGTGTCAAGGAACACTATCTGTCCGTTGGGCAGATGTTTCACACCTAAGATCCTGTTTCTGGTGGTTTGGGGCTTGTCTGACACTATCGCAACCTTGTGGCCAAGTATGGCGTTAAGAAGGCTGGATTTGCCTACGTTTGGCCTTCCTATAAGCGTGGTAAATCCGGCCTTGTAACCCTCGGGCACTTCCATAGATTCCCTCCTCACTTGGGCTCTTTCAAAGTATAGTCTTGGGATTGGCCTTTTTCCAGTTTATATTCATTAACTATGAAAAAGGTGCTGGTTATAGGTGGTCCCACTGCCACTGGTAAGAGTGACCTTGCCGTTGAACTTGCGACGATCTTTGATGGAGAAGTGGTGAATGCCGATTCTGTACAGATTTACAGGGGGATGGACATAGGAACCGCCAAACCGCCTTTGGAGGTGAGAAAGAGGGTTCCCCATCATCTCTTTGATGTGACAACCATTGATGACCCGTGGGATGTGAAGAGATACGAAAAAGAGGCCGTTGAGGTGGTGGAAGGGATTTTAGGGCGGGGGAAGCTTCCCATAGTTGTGGGTGGTAGTGGCTTTTACATAGATGGTCTTCTTTATGGAGTTCCTGAGGCTCCCGGTTCTGACGAATCTTTGAGGAGGATTCTTTCTAAGTGTTCCGATGGGCTGCTCAGGTTTGTCTTGGAGAGGGTGGATGCTGAAAGGGCTTCCAAGATACATCCCTCAGATAGAAAGAGGCTTTTGAGGGCGGTGGAGATCTATCTTCTTACGGGCACTCCTCCCAGCAGGTTTGAGTGGGAAAGGGGATCGGAGAGATGGGATACGTTGAAGATAGCTCTTGATTTGCCAAGGGATGAGTTGAAGGAAAGGATCTACAAGAGGGTTGACGACATGATGGCAAGGGGATGGTTGGATGAGGTTAGAGCTTTAGTGAAAGAGTACGGTATGGACAACAGGTTGCTTAACGAGACCCTTGGCTACAGGGAGTTAGTGCAGTTTTTGAAGGGTGAGGTTGGTTTGGAGGAGGCGGTTGATAGGATAAAACGTGCCACGTACAGGTACTCCAAGAGGCAGAGAACCTGGTTTAAGGGAAGGGGATTTACGTTTTACGATGCGAGAAAAAAGGAGGAGATCTTGGAGACTGTGAAGAGGTGGCTTGATGATTAGGATTGTGGGGGGTGAAGCGAAAGGGAGAAGGATAAAAAGCCCGCCGGGAAGGGCCACAAGACCCATGATAGCCACTCTGAGAAAGGTGCTGTTTGATACGCTTGGTGATAGGGTTTACGGGTGTAAGTTTTTAGACGTTTTTGGAGGGGCAGGTACCGTTGGGATAGAGGCATTGAGCCGGGGTGCTCAGAGGGTGGTTTATGTGGAGAAGGATCCTAAGATGGTGAGGTTAATTGAGGAGAACTTACGCCTTTTGGGGTATGAGGGCAAAGCAGAGGTAATAAGAGGAGATGCCTTTAAAGCGCCCCAGTTTTTGCAAAGCTACGCTCCCTTTGACGTTGTGTTTTTGGGCCCTCCTTATGGGATTAAGGGTATAGAGAAACTGCCTTCCCTTTATATCTCTCTTGTGCGGGAAGAGGGGGTGCTTGTTGTACAGCATCATCACAAAACACCTTTGGCCCTTGATTGTGGTTGTGAGGTTAAGGTAAAAAAGATTGGAGAGAATCAGCTCACTTTCTTTTACGTGGGGGTGGAATGAGCAAGAGCTTGGCCATCTATCCTGGAACCTTTGATCCCATCACCTACGGGCACTTGGATATTCTGAAAAGGGCTGCCAGCATATTTGATGAGGTGATTATTGCCGTTGCTTACAACATGAGAAAGGGCCCTCTCTTTACCGTTGAGGAGCGACTGGAAATGATTGAAAGGTGTATAGAGGAGGCGGGTTTAAAGAATGTAAAGGCGGAGGCCTTCAATTCTCTGCTTATAGAGTATGCCAAAAGTAAGGGCGCCAAGGTTATTATAAGGGGCTTAAGAGCTGTTTCGGACTTTGAGTATGAGTTCCAGATGGCTTTGATGAACAGAAAGCTCTATCCAGAGATAGAGACCTTTTTTATGATGCCCAGCGAGCAGTACACATACGTGAGCTCGCGCATAGTTAAAGAGATCGCCTCCTACGGGGGAAACGTTCGCTGCTTAGTACCTCCCTTTATAGCGGATCGCCTCTATGCGAAGCTGTTGAAAAAGGAACAGTAGCTTACACAATCACAGCTTTTTATTTTTCCACGTTGATACCTACCCTGAGATTACCCCACACCTTCCCTTCCACCATTATGGGCATATCTGCCTCAAGCATGATCTCGCCTGTGTCCCTGAAGTAGACCTGTAGGAGCAGAGGATCTGTGTTTTTGGCTGCTCTTAGTCCCACGGGGTCTTGGTATATTCTCTGTCCTCTACTGTACTTCAAGTCTTCCTGGTAGTTTCCTGTGAGGGGGCGGTCAAACTGGCTGTTGTGGGCAGGGCAATAGCCGTTATTGTCCACCGCTACTACGTATACGAGCTTTGGGTGCTTGCTTAAATATTCGTCTTCAATGGGTTGTATGTATTTTTTGAAAAAGTCGGTGAATCTCGTTTTGAACTTTTGGGGGTTGGTGTTAGGGATTTCTACGTAGTTTCTATCCCAGATGTCGGAGCTACTGATAATGCCATCCTTTAGCGCTTTCTGGATGGTCTCTTCTATCTTTTGCTTTGCCTCTCTGGCTATATCCAAAATCCTTTCAAGCTCATGTCCTGTCTTAAATTTCTGCAGCACTTTGGTGGTTATATCAAGTATGCCTTCTAAATCGGTGGAGCTCTGCTCAACCC
>JALWBK010000150.1 GCA_027037155.1 bacterium
GTGTTATCCCCATACTCTAACAGTGCAGAACCTTCGTAAACTGGAGCTACGCGTTTCACGCCCCACAGCCTCTCCAACGCCCTCGCATCGGCCAGCTTCAAAGTGGTGGCGATGGAGATTTGGATAGGACGCCCTCCCCTCAATCTGGTCTTTCCCGCCACCACGGCTATAGTATCTGGAGAGAAGGTCTCAAACTCCTTCAAAACCTTCCTCTTTGCTCCCTCACCCACAGCCACCATCACCACAAGAGCGGCAACGCCTATAACGATGCCGAGCACTGAAAGGAAGAGCCTCTTTTTATTGTACAAAAGGGCACCGTACTTCAGCCTTAGAATAATTCTATTCACCTCAGCAGCTCCGCCGGCGAAAGGTTAGCCGCCGCCCTGGCCGGGAAGACGCCAAACAAAACGCCTGTCAAAAGCGCAAAAAAGAGGCTCACAAAAAGGAAAGCCAAGCTATAGTAGCCTTCCACAGGTGCAAAGCTTGAAACAAGAAAGACAATACCGCATCCCAATAGATAACCAAGGCTCCCCCCTAACAGAGAGACTCCCCCAGTGATGCCAAGGTAATGCAGCACTATATCTGAGTTGGTCGCTCCATAGGCCTTTCTCAAAGCCACTATCTTCTTCTTTTCCTCCAGCACTGCGTACATAATGTTCATTATGATGACACCGCTCACCACCAAGGTAATGAGGGAAACAACTAAAAGTAGCGCAGTTATTGTCCTTGTGGCCTTGGTGAGGAAAGCCACTATCTGCTCGGGAGTGATAATTCTAAAGTCATTCACCTCGTTGGGAAGAAGATGATGCCTCTTCCTCAAAAGCTCCTCTATTACCCTTTCAGCAGCCTTAAAGTCTGTACCCCTTCTCAGAAGCACCTTGGCAGCGTCAATCCAGTCTCTGTTAAAGATCCTGTACCTGGCAGTGGTAAAGGGCACTATCACCCTGTCATCAAGCCTGTAACTTCCTATTACCCCCTTCTTCTCAAGGATTCCCACCACCTCAAAAGCAACACCGTTGATCCTCAGCCTCTTACCCAGGGGATCACCAGCAAAAAGCTTTTTAGCAGTCTCAACCCCCAAAACGCACACCTTGCTCTTAACGGCTATGTCTCTATTGGTTATAAAGCGTCCCCTACTTACACCCCAGTTGTTCACCCTCTCGTAAACCGGAAACACACCCACCACCCTGGTTGAAACCGCATCTTTAGCCGAAGAGACCTTAAGGATACCAACCATAACAGGGGAGACTTCTTGAACAAAGTCCAGGCGCTTCAAAGCATATATATCGGGCATCTTGAAGCGGTCTCGCCTGGTCGCCGCGGGACCGAAGAACTTACCACCTCCAGAAAGGATTAGAAAGGAGTTGGCACCAAAGTTGAGATTCTCCAATATATGAACTATGGTGATTTCCGCGCCCTTCCCCAAAGAGTATATGGAGGTCATCGCCGCCACACCCACCACAAGGCCAAAGGCCATAAAAAACAGGTTCAGCTTGGAAGACCACAGCTCTTTAAGGGACTCCCTGAGTACCCACCACAGCCTACTGGACAAACCTGCCATTTCGTAAGACCTTGACTTGGCGGGCATACTTGGCAGTCTCAGGATCGTGGGTGGTCATAACTATAGTGATTCCCTCTCTGTTCAGCTCACTAAAGATCTTCATCACCTCCTCACTGGAAGAGGCGTCAAGATTTCCGGTGGGCTCGTCGGCAAGAATCACCGAAGGATTACCAATGAGAGCCCTGGCTATAGCCACCCTCTGCTGCTGACCCCCAGAAAGCTCCCCAGGCCTAAAGTCAATCCTCTCACCGAGGCCCAACCGCTCAAGCAGTGCCTTAGCTCTTTTAACATCCTGGGCACTAACCCCTTGACGGTACACCAGAGGAAGAAGCACATTCTCAAGAGCTGTAGCCCACGGGATAAGGTGAAACTGCTGGAATATAAAGCCTATCTTTCTGTTTCTCAGCCTTGAAAGCTCCCTGTCTTTAAGAGATAGTACATCCACCCCTTCAAAGAGATAGACACCCTCCGTCGGCCTATCCAAACAGCCCATGATGTTCATTAAAGTACTCTTTCCCTCTCCAGAAGGGCCCATGATGGCTATAAAATCACCCTCCCTCACTACGAAATCCACTCCCCTCAGTACCTCCACCTTCTCGCTACCCATGGTGTAAACCTTCTTTATTCCCGACATCTCAATGATGGATCTCACCATATCCCCACAACCTCTCCCTCTTTAAGCCCAGAGACTATCTCCACCTTTCCACCGCTCTCCCACCCTGTCTTAACCACCTGCTTGACCCATTTGCCGTCTCTTTTAACCATCACGTAGCTTTTGCCATCCATACCCACCTTCACTGCCCCAGCGGGTACCACTAAAACATTCTTTTTCTTTCCAGCAATTATGGTTACATCTGCCGTCATAGAAGGCTTCAAAAGGCCAACATACGGCGTCTTTATGGATATCTTTGTATCGTAAAACACAACGTTGTTCCTCACTATCGCACCGGGATAGATGGCATCAACCACGCCCTCAAAGACCTTATCAGGATAGGCATCAACCACAAAGGTGGCCTTCTGCCCGGGCTTTATCTTGCCAATGTCCGTCTCGTCTACGTACGCGTCCACCTGAAGCTTGGAAAGGTCTATAACTGTAATAAAAGTGGGGGCGTTAAGTCCCGCCACCACCGTCTCACCCTGCTGGGTGGAGACGGAAGAGACCACCCCAGACAACGGGGAGTAGATAAAGGCGTAGCTGTAAAAGACCCTTGCCCTTTCGTACTCCTTCTTGGCAGCAAGATACTCCTTGCGCGCTCTATCTTTTTC
>JALWBK010000151.1 GCA_027037155.1 bacterium
GTCCATAAAGGAGATCATTGAAGCGCTGAAATGGCTGGGGATAGACTGGGACGAGGGTCCATACCGTCAGACGGACAGGATGGAGATATATCGCAGAGAAGCTGAAAGGCTCATAAAGGAAGGAAAGGCCTACTACTGCTACTGCACCCCTGAGGAGCTTGAAGAGATAAGAAAAGAGATGAAGGAGAAGTGTGGTATCCCCAAGTACGACGGAAGGTGCAGACACCGTAGAGAACCTCGGGAAGGAGTGAAGCCTGTCATTCGTTTTAAGGCCAACACCGAAGGGAAGACCGTGTTTAAGGACCTCATAAAGGGAGAGATTGCCTATCCCAACAGCCAGCTTGACGACTTCATAATCGTGAGATCCGACGGCACTCCCACATACAACTTCGTGGTTGTAGTGGATGATGCCCTCATGGGAATAACCCATGTAATCCGAGGAGATGATCACTTAAACAACACCCCCAAGCAGATACAGCTATACGAGGCCCTGGGTTACGAGATTCCCCAGTTCGCCCACGTGCCCATGATACTGGGACCCGACAAAACCAAACTGAGCAAAAGACACGGTGCCACCAGCGTCATGGCTTACAAGGAAGAAGGATACCTTCCAGAAGCCCTGTTCAACTTCCTCGTCAGGCTGGGCTGGTCCCACGGTGATCAAGAGATCTTCAGCAAGGAGGAGCTCATTGAGCTCTTCACCTTAGAAGCGGTGGGAAAATCCCCTGCCATCTTCAACCCAGACAAGCTTCTGTGGTTAAACCATCACTACATAAAGACCTACCCTGTGGACAAGCTTGCAGAGCTGTTGGCGGAGTTCCTTGAAAAGGAAGGCATCGTAGAAAACGCCCAAGGGTTGGATAGAGAGTGGCTAAAAGAGGTAGTTGTCGCGTTCAGAGAAAGGGCAAAGACCTTGAAGGAGATGGCCCATCAGTGCGACTTCTTATTCAAAGCCCCTGAAGAGTACGATCCCAAGGGGGTAAAGAAGTTCTTCAAAGCCGAAACAGCCACCTATCTTGAGGCCTTGGCCAACGAGTTAGAAAAGGCCAAAAGCTTTGACAGGGACACCATAGACCAGGTGTTCCAGAAAGTCTTGGACACCTTTGGCATAAAGCTTAAAGCTGTGGCCCAGCCGGTGAGACTTGCCATAACGGGAAGGACTGTGAGTCCTGGTCTGCACGAGATCATACTTTTGACCGGAAAAGACGAGGTTATCAAAAGAATTAGAAAGGCCGCAGCCTACATAAAAGGCATGCAAAATAATTAAAGGGGGAGGCAGCCATGGATTTTTGGGAGGTAATTAAGACAAGAAGAAGCATCAGAAAGTTTAAGGAAGATCCTGTAAGCGATGAGCAAATTGAAAAGATCTTAGAGGCAGTTAAGTGGGCACCTTCCTGGGCCAACACCCAGTGCTGGGAGATAGTGGTGGTGAAAGACCCCGAAATCAAAAAGAAGCTACAGGAGACACTTCCTCCCAACAATCCCGCCTACAAGGCCTGCGGGCAGGCACCGGTGCTTTTAGTGGGAGTGGCCAAGAGAAATACCTCAGGATTCTACAAGGGCAAGGTAACCACCGACAAGGGAGACTGGTATATGTTTGACATGGGGATAGCCCTTGAGCATGCAGCCTTAGCCGCACACGCCCTTGGTCTTGGCACCGTCCACGTAGGCCTCTTTGACCACAAAAAGGCCGCCGAGATACTGAACGTTCCTGAAGGATACGAAGTGGTAGAGATTCTGCCCATAGGTTATCCCGACCAGAGCCCACCTGCGCCTAAGAGGAGGGAGATCAACGAGTTCACCCATCTCAACACCTTTGGCAACAAGTGGGGTAAGTGATGTTTGAAAGCTGGGAAAAGGTAAAAGCCAAAGAACCTGTTCCCGGCGTTAAGATGCGGGTTATAACCGCAGAGAAGGTGCAGATGGTGCTCTTTGAGATAGAGCCCAACTCAAACATACCAGAACACGCCCACCCCCACGAGCAGATGGGGACCGTTCTTGAGGGGAAGATCCTCCTCAAGATAGGCGAAGAGGAAAAGCTCATGCAAAAGGGGGACGTTTACATTGCCCCCTCCAACGTCCCCCATAGCGCCCGCACCTTAGATGAAAAAGCGGTGGTGCTGGATGTATTTTGTCCCCCAAGGGAAGAATACCGGTAGGAGGACACAATGATAAAGGCAGACTATATCTGGTTTAACGGTAAACTGATAAGATGGGAAGAGGCCAACGTCCACATTCTCACCCACACCCTTCACTATGGATTGGGTGTTTTTGAAGGTATAAGGTGTTACAACACTGCCAAAGGACCTGCTATCTTCAGGAACCACGAGCACATTGAGAGACTCTTCAAATCCGCCCACATAGTATACATGAATATCCCCTACACCATGGAGGAAATAAGGCAGGCCATCTTTGAAACCATCAAGGCCAACAACCTCAAAGAGTGCTACATTAGACCTATAGTCTTCTACGGCACAGGCGCCATGGGACTGAACCCTCTCAACAACGAAGTGAACGTCGCTATCATCTGCTGGGAGTGGGGCGCGTATTTAGGAGACGAAGGACTAAAGAAGGGCATACGCTGCAAGATCTCCTCCTTCAACAGACACCACGTGAACGTCTCTATGACGAAGGCCAAAGTATGTGGAAATTACGTAAACTCACAGCTTGCCAAGATAGAAGCCATCCTGGACGGATACGATGAAGCACTTATGCTTGACGTAGACGGAACCGTTGCCGAGGGAAGTGGAGAGAATATCTTTATCGTGAGAAAGGGCATAATCAAAACGCCTCCCTCTTTGGGAATACTGGAGGGAATAACCAGAGACAGCGTAATAACCATTGCTAAGGACATAGGGCTTGATGTGCGAGAGGAGAAAATCTCAAGAGATGAAGTCTACATCGCCGATGAGATATTCCTGTGTGGTACAGCAGCTGAGATAACACCGGTGAGAGAAGTGGACAGAAGGGCCATAGGAACGGGAGAGCCTGGGCCCATAACGAGGAAGCTACAGGAGATATTCTTCAAAGTTGTGAGGGGAGAGGATCCCAAGTACCAGCACTGGCTTGACTACGTTGAGTAAGGAGGTGGGACATGCCCATCTACGAGTACAAGTGTACTGCCTGTGGCCACCGCTTTGAAAAGCTTCAGTCCTTCAACGATGAACCGGTAAAAACCTGTCCCCAGTGCGGTGGTGCCGTTAAAAAGCTCATATCCAACACCTCCTTCATTCTGAAAGGAAGTGGCTGGTACGTGACAGATTACGCCCGCAAAAACGGCGGAGAAAGCTCCTCCGGCGAGAGCTCTTCAAAAAGCTCCTGCTCCAGCTGCTCATCAAAGAACTGTTCCACGTGCAAGTAGAGTATGTTGACAAATATGACAAGAAAAATTATATTTAAGTCAGCTAACTCAAAACTGGAGGTTGCGTTATGAAAAGGTATGTTTGCCAGATATGTGGTTACGTTTATGATCCGGAAAAGGGAGATCCATCCCAAGGAATAGAGCCTGGAACACCCTTTGAGGAGCTTCCTGATACCTGGGCCTGTCCTGTGTGTGGCGCTCCCAAGAGCCAGTTTGAAGAAGAGTAAACGAATAACAGGGGGAGCATGGCTCCCCCTGCTAAAAGAGAAACTGTCCGTTTTTGTATATTAGCTTTCCATCGGCGTAAACCTCTCCTTCCTTCATGTTCTTTATAAAGTCCCAGTGTAATCCCGACTTATTCTTACCGCCCGTTTCTGGATAGCTGGCACCGGCCGCCATGTGTATGGTTCCGCCTATCTTCTCATCAAAGAGAATATCCTTGGTAAAGCGTTTGATCCCCTCATTAAGCCCAAAGGCCACCTCTCCCAGATACCTTGCCCCCTCGTCTGTATCCAGCATCTTGTTAAGGAAGTCCTCTCCCTTATCAGCAGTGGCCTTAACAATCTTACCCTCTTCAAAGACGAGTCTCACTCCAACCACCTCTACACCAGAGTAAACCGCAGGAAAATCAAAGTAGATGTATCCGTTGACACTATCTTCCACCGGTGACGTAAACACCTCCCCATCGGGCATGTTCCTGTCACCCTTACAGTTTATCCACTTTCTACCCTCAACGCTCAAGGTAATGTCCGTATCGGTACCCACAAACCTCAACTGCTTTACCCCGTTCAAAAACTCCACTATCCTCTCCTGTCTTTCCGCCACATTCTTCCAGTACTCCACAGGGTCCTCAGCATTCAAACCGCACGCCTCATAGACAAACTCCTCAAACTCCTCAGTGGACATCTCCGCATCCTGAGCCAGACCACTGGAGGGATAGGCGGTAAGCACCCAGCGAAATTCCCCCTTCAGCTCCCTCTCATCCAAGATGTCTCTGATCTCCCTATAGGCCTTCCTCGCCAGTGCCACCTTCTTGTGATCCACATTGGTAAGCTCTTTGGTGTTGGACTCGGCTATAATGGAAATAAGTCCGTTTATGGTCCTTGCCGTAACCCTGTCTATCTCGCTGATGAAGGTGAGCTGCTCTTCCGATGCCAGCTTATAGTAGGTGTACGACTGCCCTTCAAAGGAGAGCCTCACTATAGGATGAGCTCCCCTTTTGAGAACCTCCTCAAAACACGCTTTCACAAGAGGTTGTGCCTCTACAGAACCCCTGATGAGCACCACATCCCCTTTCTTAACACCTATAGAGTAATCCACCAACAACCTCGCCCACTTTCTCACCCTTGGATCCATAAGACACCTCCCACACTGGATTTTTCACCAAAGCACAATATAATACCATCAGAACCTTACCAGAGGTGAACACAGATGGACAAGGCACTGGTTATCTTCTCGGGAGGGCTTGACTCCACCACCTGCCTATACTGGGCGATAAAGCACTTTAAAGAGGTGTACGCCATAACCTTTGACTACGGCCAAAGGCATCGTTTGGAAATAGAGTTTGCCAAAAGGATTGCCAAGAAACTGAAGGTAAAGGAGCACTTCATCTTCAAAATAGACCTTTCCCAGTTCGGAGGCTCAGCCCTAACAGACCCCAGCATAGAGATCCCCGACAGAAAAGAGGATGAAATCACTAAAGAGGAAATTCCCGTAACCTACGTTCCCTTCAGAAACGGCGTGTTCCTCAGCATAGCCGTAGCTTACGCCGAAACCAGAAGGATACAGCACATAGTTGGGGGATGGAACGCCGTGGACTTTTCAGGATACCCCGACTGCAGGCCCTCCTTCATCAAGGCTATGGAAAAAGCCATAAATGAAGGAACCAAGATGGCCAACGAAGGAAGTCCCTTCACCATACACGCCCCATTAATAAACCTATCAAAATCCCAAATCATAGCGCTGGGCCTCTCCTACGGTGCAGACTACTCCTACTCCCTCTCGTGCTACCGCGGACAAGAAACACCGTGTCTCAAATGCGACAGCTGCAAGCTCAGGGCAAAAGGATGGAGGGAGATTGGTATCCTTGACCACCTAATTGAACGGCTACTGAGAGAAGGCAAACTCAACGATATACCAGCAATCTACAGACCATAATCGCGAAAGCAGCGCCTACCATGCTTCTGTACAACTGGACCACCAACCAAGCCCTTACACCCTGAGGTACACCAAACAGGGCACAGTACCTTGGGAGTATGTTTACCGCTCCCCTCACAGGAGTCCCCAAAACATAGCCCCACAGCATACCAAGCAACACTAACTTCCCCTTAAGCTCTAAAAGGAGCTTTCCAGCCACAGCGGCACCAGCGGCAAGATGAAGAGCATGCGCCAAGGATATGGGCATGATTTTAGGAGGAAAACAATCAAAGTGCACACGAGACACCAACTTTATAAAGTAATTAACCGCTCCCATCTTAAACAGGAAGTGCACCAAGGCTATGGCAAAAAACACCACCAGCGAGACCTTCACAGAAACCCTGAAAGCATCTTTTGCCGCCTCCTTGACCCCACCCTCCTTCGAATAAAGGAACTCAGAAGCGCTGTGAGATGTACTTCTTTCCTCTCTTAGCTTGAACCAAAGCACTCCTGTTAAGGTTATCACCAAGCTTATAGCAAGCTGTGCAACAACGTAGTACAGACCCACAACCCCCACTAAAGGCACGGTAATGGCAAGAACCAAAGGAACGAAGGAGAAGAATATGGGGAAGTTTATGAACATAAGTCCTGGAATCACATCCCGTCTGTCAATCCTGTTTTCAGAAACCATGAGAGAGAGCATAGCCTCTCCGGCAAACCCTGCCAGAAGCGAAATGAAAAATACCGTGATCAACTGAGGAGGTACCCCAAGAAGAACAAAAAGCCCCCTAAATTTCTCCTCTACCCTCTTTGAAAATCCCCTGAACTCTGCGTACCTTGCGATGAAAACACCAAGAAAGAGTATAAGGAAGACCTCAAAGGGAACCTTAAACATCAGCTGAAAGAAACTCCCGTGCCCTTTTAACCATGTATTTAGCGCATACCCTTATGACCGACTCCGGATAGTAGAGAAACTCCTCTCGGTAGATAGAAGCAAAGACCTCCTCTTCTCCTATGTTATCCCGTACTATCCTCTCTGCCAGCCTAAAAGAACCATCCCGAACCTCTACCAAAAAGGTCTCCGCCTCCTTCCCGTAAAATAGCGCATTATGCCCCAACACCAGCGCATCAACATTCCCAGCAAAATCCATCACCCTCTCAATACTCTCAAGGTACATCTTCAAATCGTAGAAAAACAGAGGAACATACCCCAACCTTTCGCCTATGTAACCTGCAGCATCGGATACAAAAAAGATATCTTTGATCAGCACACCATAAGATAGAGGACTGTGACCGGGAAGGGCAACAACCTCCACCCCAAGGTCCTTGAGCTCCTCTAAAGGACTCAAGGCAGGCCAAGATCCCTCCTGCACTCCAACCTTCCCGTAAACAGCCTGAGAGAGAAAGGCATCCGTTTCACGATAAGAACCCATAAGATCTCGCTTCCTCAAAAGCTTTTCCATACCAGGCGGGGCAAAGATCCTGACATCGGATCTATCCTTCAACAGAGGAAAGGTCATCATAACATGATCTGAATGCTCGTGGAGGATAACCACCCAAAGAGCACCTTTCCCGATCCCCAACTGTTCTATCTGAGACTTAACGGTCTCCCAGGCTCCCGAAACCTCAGGCTCAAGAAGAAGTGTAATCCCGCCAAGCTCAACCAAAAAGACTGGAAAAACGGGCGATCCAAGAACCCAAGCACCTTCCTTTATTCTAAAAGGCGTTTTGTAGAACATAGCGCTTCCTTATTGCCAGATCCCCCTTTTCCCGTCAATATAAAAACGCAACACCCTAAGGAGGCTTACGATGAAGGCCGTGATACAGAGGGTTACAAAATCCTGGGTTACGGTGGATGGAAGGATAGTGGGAAGTATAGGAAAGGGCATCAACTGCCTGCTTGGGGTTGAGGTAAACGACACAGAAGCTCATGCCCAATGGCTGGCAGACAAAATAGCAAACCTGAGGATCTTTGAAGATGAAAAGGGCAAGATGAACCTCTCCCTTCTGGATGTGCAAGGGGAGATTTTAGTCATCTCTCAGTTTACACTCCTTGCAGACTGCATAAAGGGAAGAAGGCCCAGCTTCACAAGGGCAGCACCCCCTGAGGAGGCAGAAAGGCTCTACAACTTTTTTGTTGACTATTTGAGACAGAAATATAATATAAAGACAGAAACGGGCGTCTTCGGAGCAATGATGCAGGTTTACATAGAGAACGATGGCCCTGTAACATTCATTATAGACACCAAGGAGAAGTTTAAATGAGAATTGAAACCGTAGTGGTAGGACCACTGGAAGTCAACTGTTACATTATCTGGGACCCTGAAACAAAAGAGGGAGCGGTTATAGATCCCGGAGCCGAAGGCAAAAGAATCGTGAGGATCATAGAGGTTGAGGGCATTGACCTCAAGTACATAATAAACACCCACGGCCATGTAGATCATATTGGTGCCAATGCGGATGTGAAAAGGGCCTTTCCAGATGCAAAATTGGTAATCCACACCCTTGACGAGCCTCTTCTAAAAAACGCCCTCAACTCCTTCATAGCCCCCATGGTGGGGGCAAAGGCCTCTCCCGATCCAGATCAGCTCCTTGAAGAGGAAGACACCATAACCATAGGAAGCACAACCCTTGAGGTAATCCATACCCCAGGACATACCAAAGGCTCTATATGCCTTTACGATGGAGAGGGGATAATGTTCACTGGAGACACTCTATTTGCAGGATCCGTAGGAAGGGTTGACCTTCCCATGTCAGAACCGGAAAAGCTCATACCATCCATCAAGAACAAGCTTTTGAAATACCCTGATGACACCGTGATACTGCCCGGACATGGCCCATCAAGCACTTTAGGCAACGAAAAGAGGTTCAACCCGTTTTTAAGAGACTCCATAATACTATTCTGAAGGTATAGCCATGGAGCAAGAAAAGGTAGAGCTCTTTCATCAGAAAAACATCACAAGGCTGATAGACAAAGTAGAGATAATCATCCAAATCTCTATTGCCTTCAGCCTCCTGGTTATTGCAGGTGCCCTTTTGGTATACACCATTTACCACACAACCCAGCAGCTACTCATGGGCAAAGAAATCATCCATACTTTCATAAAGTCCATACAGGACATCCTCCTCGTGATCATAATCTTGGAGATCCTGTGGACAGTCGTTAGCTTTATAGAATCCCACTCTATACCCCTTGAGCCTTTCTTGATAATAGCCATCATCTCAAGCGTGAGGGGACTGATACTTCAAAGCACCAAGACCATTGAAGCCTCCCCCCATGAGATCTACACTATAGCCTTGGAAATAGGCATACACGGCGTATCCATACTTCTCCTGGTAGTGGCCCTTTACATCCTCCGAAAGAGCCGAAGGTTCATAAACCAGCAGGGAACTTGACAAAAAGCGGGTTTGTACATAAAACTTCATACGAACGCCGGAGTGGCGGAATTGGGAGACGCGCAGCACTCAGGATGCTGTGGGCGCAATGCCCGTGCGGGTTCGAATCCCGCCTCCGGCACCATTTAATCTCCTGAGATTCTTTCCTGAGTTATGGTTGTCAGCATTTGAGCGAGCTTTTCGTTAAAGGCCGACTGCATCTCGTAGATAGTATCAAGGATGAGTGAAATACCGCTTAATCCTTTAACATCATGGGCGGCAAGCCTCTGATCCCTGGAGACCCTATCTAATATCTCGGTAATGCCAACTATCTCCTCCACATCCCTACCAAGC
>JALWBK010000152.1 GCA_027037155.1 bacterium
GGCTATCTCAAGGGCAGCCTGCATACCCGCAATTCCACCACCTATGACCAAAACATTGGGATTTATCTCAACAAAGCGCCTCTCCAAAGGTTCGTGGTGTATCACTCTGAATACAGCAGCCCTTACCAGCTCTTTGGCCTTCTCTGTAGCCACCTGCTCATCCTCATGCACCCAAGAGACCTGCTCACGGATACTCGCCATCTGGAAGAGGTACGGATTGAGTCCTGCCTTTTCGCAGGCCTTCCTAAAGGTCTTTTCGTGCATCCTGGGCGAACAGGAAGCCACCACCACTCTGTTAAGGTTGTAGTTCTTTATGTCCTCAATAATCATCTCCTGTCCGATGTTGGAGCACATGAACTTGTAGTCTCTGGCTACCACCACATGAGGTAAAGTGGCGGCATAATCTCTCACAGCCTCCACATCTACCTTATAGGCGATGTTGATACCGCAATGGCAGATGTAAACTCCCACTCTCGGTTCTGCCTTCTTTGCCAGCGCCATGGCCTCACCCCTTTTATACTTTTGCAAGAACCCTGTCGGCAGATACTATCAGCTTATTCAAACCAAGCTCTTTAGGAGAAACCCCAAAAGCCAGCCCCATAAGCTGGGTGAAAAAGAGAACCGGTACACTCTCACCTATTCTGCTCTGGGCCGTTTCCACGTTGAACTGACACAGAGGACATATAGCAACGATCACATCAGCCCCTTTCCTCACAGCATCAGCAACTATTCTCTTAACAAGCCTGTCACAGGCATCCTCATGCACCACCATCTGAGCAGCACCACAGCAATAGGTCTTGGCAGTAAAATCCACCACCTCCGCCCCAAGGGCTTTCATCAGAAGATCAAGATGTACAGGTGCTTCAGGATGATCTTCCTCATCCCCCACCACAGGCCTCGTGTACTGACATCCGTAGTAGCAGGCAACCTTCAAGGAACTTAAAGGTTTCACTACAGCCTTTTTGATCCTCTCAAAAACCTCATCCTGCAGGTAGAAATCCAAGATATGCCTTATCTTAATGTTACCTCTGTACTTTAGACCCTCCTCCTCAAGGGCTATCTTAACCTTTTCCCTAAAAGCCAACTCCTCGCCAAGAATGGCCTTCGCCTTTCTTAACGTGGCATAACATGCGTTACAGGGAGTAACCACCGCGTCAAAGCCTTCTGCCTCAGCCTTGGCAATGTTTCTTGCGGGAAGCACCAAAGCCAAAAGCTCGTCAAGGCTAAAGTAAGCGGTGGCCCCACAGCAGTTCCAATCCTGCAGCTCGGGCCAGCCCACCTCAAGCACTCTATTAACCGCCTCTATAGACTCTTTGTAACCTGCCGCTGTCTTCAAGGTACAGCCGGGATAAAACACAGCATTCATAGCTCCCTCTCCAGCTCTTTTGCTTTTTGTATAACCCTTCTAAAGCCATCTATATTTTCCAAACTCTCCGGTTTTGTTTCTATCCTTCTCTTCATGAGGAGCTTTATACCTGTACCCATCTGCTTAAAAATGGTACCAGGAGACTTAACGCCGAACTTCTGCATGAGCTTCGCCTCTGACAATCTCCCGTATTCCTCCACCGTCTCTTTAAAAGAGAGATATAAAAAGGGCGTTTTCTCTTTGGGAGGATAGTAGCCCCTTTTCACGGCAAGCTGCTTGAGGGCGTACATTATGTCTGTAATCTTTATGCCCCTCGGACACCTAACCGTGCAAAAATAGCAGGATGCACACACCCAGTAGGTGTTGGACTTCAAAGCAAGCTCCACATCGCCACCCTTCACAAGGGCGAAAAGCTTCCTCGGACCATAATCCATAACATCCACCATGGGGCACGAACCTGTACAAGTCCCACATTGAATACACTTTAAGATCTGACTACCTCCCGGAAACTCAAGCAACTCCTTCAACAGCCCCTTTGCCTCCATCATCACCTATCCTCCACCTCGTGAAGCTCATCAACCCTGTAAGTGGTAAGGGGTAGCTCCTCTTCCAGACTCCTGCCAGGCACGTAATCAAAGAGAGCCTGGACCTCCTTACCCACAAACTTAAATGCCCTTGACACAGGTATACCCACAGGACAGGCGTCCTCGCACATGCCACATCCAACACAGGAAGTAGCCATGTGCGTCATCCTACCAAGGTGAAACAGCAGGGTATCCATGGGCACCCTGACATAACCTTGCCTTGTAACCCTCCGTTCGTAGCTTTCTGGCTCATAATCAAAGGTAGCAGAATCAAAGAAACAATCTCTGCAGTAGCATATAGGACACACGCCTCTACAGTTGTGACAAGCGATACACTTGGAAAACAGCGATAAAACCCCTTCAACTCCAGTATACTTCTCCAGAAACTCCTGCTCAAAGGTCTGCACAAACTTCTGTTTTTCAGAAAGAAGATTCTCTATCGCCTGGGTTCTCTCTTCCCCTTCTGTAACCTGGAAACCAAGCTCTTCGGCCAAATCAATGGCCCTCTCAGAGTGCAGCACCAAAACGGGCTGCTCCCTCCCGATAAGGGACACGGTTATGTCAACATTTTCAGGAACAAAGTGCATACACAGCTTACAAGACTCCCTTACACCCTCAGGGATGCTTCCGGATTTAGCGGCATTCAGGTACTCATCTAACCTATCTCCAACATCCCTGGAGACAGCCGCCTCCTTCTGCGGATAGACACCTACGCACTCCACACCCACAAGCAGAATGTTCTCCAACTTCAACTGCTCTAATTTGGCAAGCTCCACAACAGCCCTTATTTCACAGGGCCTTCCTATGAAAGCCACAGGATAGGGGCTTTCCTGATGAAAGGTGTAAAAGACCAAGGAACGAGCCGCATTTACCG
>JALWBK010000153.1:0-7571 GCA_027037155.1 bacterium
CCTTTATGTAAAGTCCCACCTTGCCCTTGCCTGTGGGGGCACCATCAAACCTCACCTCTTCACCGGTAAGCCTCTTTGCCTCTTCTGCAGAAAGGGTGAGGGTCTGGAGGGCTCTTGCTATCTCGCCGCGTGCTTCTTTTATGGTCTTTCCAACCTCTTTGGACACTATTTGCGCCAACTCTTCTTTTCTCTTTTCCATTATCTCAGCGGCCCTTTTGAGGATCTCGTACCTCTCGTAGGCTGTGAGAGAGGCCATCTCTTTCTGTCCCTTTTTTGCCGCCTCAACGGCTACTTCCACGTCCTGAGCCGTTGCCTTGGGTACGGTATCAATTAGGCTGTTGTCGTAGGGATTCCTCACCTCTATCTTTTGGTCTCTGTCTACCCACTCGCCTGCCAACAGCATCTTCATGGCAAACCTCCATTCTGTTTTAACATTTTCTTTAGCTTATCTATCACTATTAGATCCGTAGGGAAAGCCATCTTGCCCGGTATTTTGTCTATAGGAAAGAATGCAACCTCTTTCAAATCGTCGTTCGCCTTCAGATGCCCGCCCACCACTTTCCCTATAAACCACACGCCTACAGTTAGCCCAAGTGGATTATGGAAGTTTGAAAGCACTTCAAAAACCTCATGTATTTGTACCTCAAGACCTGTTTCTTCCCTGAACTCTCTCACCGCGGCCTCTCTAATATCCTCTCCCCACTCTACATGACCGCAAGGGATGCACCAGCTGCCTGCAAACGGAGCCTTCTTTCTTTTGCCTAACAGTATTTTGTTTTCTTCCAGTACTATTACAGCCACTCCTACTGTGGGGTTTAGGTAGTTCGTAAAACCGCAGCGGGGGCATTGAGGCCTTATAGGAATCTTCTGAACAGTGGTTAGCCTGTTTCCACAGTAGGGGCAGAATCTGAAGTAAGGGTGCAAAATCTTGAGGCTTTTGCTTGACATCCCCTCCTCGTTTTGTTACTGAATGAATGCTCACTCATTATGGAGGTTAAAATGCCCGTTGGGAGAATAGCCAAAACAAAGCGGGGAGACAAGAGAGAGAAGATACTTGAGGCGGCTGAGAAGGTCTTTGCCCAGAAGGGATTTCATCCCGCAAGGATAGCCGACATAGCTAAAGAGGCCGGAGTGGCTGAGGGTACCATATACATTTACTTTGACAGCAAAGAGGATCTGATGGTTTCCATCTTCAAGGAGAAGATGGGAAAATGGGTGGACAGGCTGAGATCGCTTCTTGCTGGATGTGAAACGGCCTTTGAGAAGCTTAGAGTCATAGTCCATACCCATTTCAGTACGCTCTTTGAGAATCCAAATCTGGCCCAGCTTGTACAGATAGAGTTGAGGGCCTGCAGTGCTTTTATGAGGGGCGGAAGCGCGCCGGAGATGCGCAGATATTTAAATGTTATAGAGGAGGTGTTGAGGGAAGGTAAGGAGAGGGGCGAGTTTAGGCCTGATTTTGATGAGTGGCTGGCTGCTCGGAGCCTTTTGGGAATCATGGACGAGTTGGCAACCATCTGGGTGCTTAAAAAGAAGCTTAAGCTAACTGCTATGGTGGATGACGTGTTGGATGTTTTTTACAAAGGTATAAAAGGAGGTGCATGATGGGTTACGAAGTTAAGAAGGCAGCCGTTTTAGGCGCCGGTGTTATGGGTGCTGCCATTGCGGCACACCTTGCAAATGTGGGAATTCCTGTACTGCTTCTTGATATTCCTCCAAAGGAGGGTGACGACAAGAACGCGATAGCTAAAGCTGGTCTTGAGAGGGCTTTGAAGTCTAAGCCCCCTGCTTTCTACCACAAAGAGTTTGCTGAGCTGGTAGAGGTGGGCAATTTTGAGGATGATATGCCTAAGATTGCGGAATGCGACTTGGTGATTGAGGCCATTGTTGAGAACCTCCAGATCAAGAGGAGCCTCTTTGAGAAGGTGGATCAGTACAGAAAGCCTGGTAGCATCATTGCCACCAATACTTCTGGAATATCTGTGAATGCCATTGCTGAAGGGCGCTCCGAGGACTTCAGGAAGCACTTTATCGGTATGCACTTCTTCAATCCTCCGAGGTACATGAAGCTTTTGGAGATCATCCCAGGTAAAGAGACCCTTAAAGAGGTTGTGGACTTTGTTGCCGAGTTTGGCGAGAAGGTTTTGGGTAAGGGTATCGTTTACGCCAAGGACACTCCCAACTTCATCGCCAACCGCATCGGTGTTTTCGGTATGATGTACACCTTAAAGCTTATGGACGAGTTAGGACTCACCATTGAGGAGATAGATGCCTTGACGGGCAAGGCTGTGGGTCGTCCCAAGGTGGCCACCTTTAAGCTCGCCGATATGGTGGGAATAGATGTTCTCTATCACGTTGCCCTCAACGTTTACGAGAACGCCCCCAACGACGAGATGAGGGAGATCTTCAATCCGCCTGAGTGGCTCAAGAAGATGGTTGAAAACGGATGGCTTGGAAACAAGACTAAGCAGGGCTTCTACAAGAAGGTTAAGGGAGAGGATGGAAAGAAGCAGACTCTCGTTATAGATCCCAAGACCTTGGAGTACAGACCTGTTCAGAAGGCGACCTTCCCCTCTGTGGAGATGGCCAAGACGGAGGACGATGTGAGGAAGCGTCTCAAGATAATGTGCTACGGCAAGGACAAGGGTTCCCTCTTCACTTGGAAGGCCATTGCTGCCATGCTCATCTACTCTGCCAACAGGATTCCTGAGATTGCCGACGACATCGTTCAGGTGGACAACGCCATGAAGTGGGGCTTCAACTGGGAGCTCGGTCCCTTTGAGATCTGGGATGCCATTGGTGTGAAGAAGTCTGTGGAGAGGATGGAAGCAGAGGGTATGCAGGTACCTGCCAAGGTTAAGGAGATGTTGGAGGCTGGAGCCGAGACCTTCTACAAGGAGGAAGGGACCAAGGTTTACTACTGGGACTTTGAGAGCAAGAGCTACAAGCCTATAGAGGAGAAGCCCGAAATCATTGTTCTCAGCAGGCTCAAGAAGGCCGGTAAGGTGGTTGAGGAGAATGCCGATGCCAGCCTGATTGACCTTGGGGACGGTGTGGCTTGCCTTGAGTTCCACACCAAGATGAACGCCATCGGTGCCGGCATCCTTCAGATGGTAGATGTGGCTCTTGAGAGGGTCCGTAAGGACTTTGATGCTTTGGTGATTGCCAACCAGGGCGAGCACTTCTCCGCAGGAGCCAACCTGGCGCTGCTTCTCATGGCTATACAGGAGGAGGAGTGGGAAGAGATTGACTACATGGTGCGTGCATTCCAGAAGGCGACTATGTCTCTGAAGTACTTTGAGAAGCCTGTGGTGGCTGCACCCTTTAACATGACCTTAGGTGGTGGTTGTGAGTTCTGCCTCCACTGCCACAGGATAAGGGCCAATGCAGAGCTATACATGGGTCTCGTTGAGGTGGGAGTGGGACTCTTGCCCGCTGGTGGTGGTACCAAGGAGATGCTCTTGAGACTGGTGGACAAGTATGTGCCTAAAAACCTGCCCAGGGGCGTTGTGGTTGATCCGCTGCCTCACTTGAGGCGTGCCCTTGAAACCATAGCCATGGCCAAGGTTTCCATGTCTGCCTATGAGGCTAAAGAGATCGGCTTCCTCACCGACTGCGATTCCATAACCATTAACAGGGATTACCTCATCCACGATGCCAAGCAGGTGGCTCTAAACCTTGTACGTGAGGGCTTCAAGCCTGGAAGGGTGAAGAAAGTGAAGATGGTGGGTAGAGACGGCTTCGGCTACCTCAAGATGCTTATCTACAACATGAAGATGGGTGGCTGGATCACCGAGCACGAGGCCAAGATTGCCACTCATATTGCCAAAGTACTCACTGGTGGAGATGTGCTGCCTGGAACTGTGATGGATGAGTGGGAGATCTTGGATCTGGAGAGAGAAGCCTTCCTGTCCCTCTGTGGTGAGCCTAAGACCCAGGAGAGGATCAGGCACATGCTCACCACAGGAAGACCACTTAGAAACTAAAAAGTTTAGAAAGAGAGGTGGTAAAATGAGAGACGCAGTGATTGTTGCAGCGGTAAGAACAGCGGTAGGAAAGGCTCCCAAGGGAAGCCTTAAAGACACGAGGCCCGATGATCTTGCTGCCATAGTGATTAAAGAGGCGGTGAGAAGGGCTGGGATAGATCCTGCGGAAGTAGATGATGTCATCATGGGTTGTGCCTTTCCTGAGGGAGTTCAGGGGATGAACGTTGCCCGTGTAGCCTTGCTTAAAGCAGGGCTGCCCACTTCTGTTCCCGGAATGACCATCAACAGGTTCTGCTCTTCAGGTCTTCAGGCCATAGCCATAGCGGCTGAGAAGATCATGTGTGGCTATGCCGACATAGTGGTGGCGGGTGGGACCGAATCCATGAGCATGGTGCCCATGGGTGGTCTCTCTCAGCCTGCCAACTCAGAGATGATGGATACCATGCCCGGGGTTTACCTTGGAATGGGACTCACCGCTGAGGAGGTGGCAAGGCGCTGGAACATTTCCCGTGAGGAGCAGGACGAGTTTGCATATCAGTCCCACATGAAGGCTGCCAAGGCGATAAGGGAGGGCAAGTTTGAGGCGGAGATAGTGCCTGTTAAGACCCGGGTTCTTAGGACCCTACCCAACGGAAGAACCCAGGAGGTAGAGATAGAGTTCAAGGTGGATGAGGGAGTAAGGCCCGACACCACCCTTGAAGGCCTTGCAAAGCTTAAGCCAGCCTTCACCCCTCCCGGTAAGGGAACCGTGACTGCCGGTAACTCCTCCCAGATGTCTGATGGAGCTGCTGCTGTTGTTGTGATGTCGGACAAAAAGGCGGCTGAGCTTGGGTTGAAGCCTATGGCAGTTTTCAGAGGATACGCTGTGGGTGCTGTAGATCCCGAAATCATGGGAATTGGTCCCACGGTGGCCGTTCCTAAACTTCTTAAGCTGACTGGCAAGAAGATAGAGGATATTGATCTCATTGAGCTCAACGAGGCCTTTGCTGCTCAGTCCCTTGCCTGCATCAAGATTCTCGGCTGGCAGGATATAATGGACAAGATAAATGTAAACGGTGGAGCCATTGCTTTGGGCCATCCCTTGGGTTGTACGGGAGCCAAACTTACCACCCAGATCATTTACGAGCTGAAGAGAAGAGGGGGTGGTTTTGGCCTTGTGACCATGTGTATTGGTGGTGGTCAGGGAGCTGCTGGGCTCTTTGAGGTTTTAGGTGATTAAACACTTTGGGAGGTGATAAAATGGCAGAGTTTAAGAAAGGAGCCATCTTTCTTGTGGAAAGTGCTGAGCCTCAGGATGTATTTATTCCTGAGGAGTTTACCGAAGAGCAGAGGATGTTTGCAAAGACTGCTGAAGATTTTGTCAGAAATGAGGTATTGCCCAAGTCTGACGAGATAGAAAAGAAGAACTACGATGTTTTGGTGAGTCTGTTTAAGCAGGCTGGTGAGTTGGGACTGTTGGGTGCCGAGGTGCCTGAGGAGTACGGTGGATTGGGCCTTGACAAGATCTCTGCAATGCTCATTGCGGAGAAGCTCTCTTCCGGACAGGGCTCCTTTGCCACAACGGTGGCAGCCCACACCGGTATTGGTACCTTGCCTATAGTTTACTTTGGAACTGAGGAACAGAAGCAGAAGTACCTTCCTGGACTCGCCACTGGTGAGAAAATAGCCGCCTATGCCCTCACCGAAACCAATGCCGGTTCTGATGCTATGAACATCAAGACCAAGGCCGTTTTGGATGGCGACTACTGGGTGTTGAACGGTTCCAAACAGTTCATAACCAACGCTGGCTTTGCCGATGTCTTTATCGTCTACGCCAAGGTGGACGGTGAGAAACATGCTGCCTTTATCGTTGAGAAGGGCTTTGAGGGCTTCTCCGTTGGTCCCGAAGAGCACAAGATGGGTATAGTGGGATCCTCTACCTGTCCTCTTTACTTTGATAACTGCAAGGTTCCTAAAGAGAACCTGCTTGGCGGAGAGGAGTGGATCGGCAAGGGCCATCTGATCGCTTTCAACATCCTCAACATTGGTCGTTACAAACTCGGTATGGCTTGCGTAGGTAACTCCAAGTATGCCATTGAGGAGGCCGTTAAGTACGCCAATCAGAGGACTCAGTTCGGCGTTCCCATCTCCTCCTTTGACATGGTGAAGCAGATGATTGCTCGTATGGCCACAAGGGCATGGGTGCTTGAGAGCGCAGCCTACAGGACTGCCGGTTTACTGGATAAGGGACTTTCTGAGTTGAAGGACAGAAGCCCCATAGATGCCATTGGTGAGTATGCTATAGAGTGCTCTATCCTGAAGGTCTTTGGCTCCGAGATCCTTGACAGCATCGTGGATGACATGGTGCAGATCTACGGTGGATACGGATTTACTGAAGAGTATCCCGCTGCCCGTGCCTATAGGGACTCAAGAATCAACAGGATCTTTGAAGGTACCAACGAGATCAACAGACTCGTTATCGTTGCCATGCTCGGCAGAAAGGCCATGAAGAACGAGATACCTTTGGTGCAGGCCGCTACCCAGGTGGGTAAAGAGATAATGACCCTCATGCCCATGAGCTTGCTCAAGCCCGGATTCATGGCTGAAGAGAAGTTGGCTGTTGAGATGGCGAGAAAACTCCTTCTCATGGTAGCAGGACTTGCTACCCAGAAGCTCAAAGACAAGCTCAGAGATGAGCAGATTGTGGTAGAGGCCCTTGCCAACATGGTTATTGACCTTTACGCCATGGAGAGCGCGCTTTTGAGAACCCTCAAGATTGCCGAGACCCAGGGCGAGGAGAAGGCCAAGTATCAGGCGGCTATGACAAAATTCTTCTTCAGCGAGGCATTCCCCAGAATGGCTCTGAGCGCTACCAAGGCCCTGTGTAGCTTTGAGTCTGGTGATATGCTCAGAACTCAGCTCTCCATCGTTAGGAAGCTAACCAGGTGGTACATCCCCGCCAACATTGTCCAGCTTATAAGGGAGATTGCGGGTAAGGTAATTGAGGAGGAAAAGTACTGCTTCTAAGTTAGATGCTGGGAGGGGCTGCCCTCCCCTCCCCCCTCCTGTTGATAATAATAAAACAGCGTCCACCGAAAATATTTCGCTCTATTTCTTTACTTGCTTTTGCCTTCATGATAATAAACCCCCGTCTATTCTCACCTTTGTAACAGGGGGGATCCGATGAGAAGAGCGTTTATTATCATGCTTTCATTTCTCATAATTTTCATCTTTATCTTTGTTTCCGCCAATGCTTCTGAGCAGTGTTCAAGTATTTTAAAACAATGTATCTCAAAATGGGAAAACGTTAAAGATTATCAATGCGTGCTTGACGCCTATAACCGCAAGGGTGATGAGGAGGACAAAAGGGTCTACGAGTACAAGTTTATGAAGCCCAATTTCGTCTATATGAAGGTTTTGGAGGGCAAAAGCAAAAAGGCTAAGGTCTATTACAACCCTGAAACGGGTAAGGTTAGAGGGTGTAAGCACACCTTTTTGGGCTATATCTGTCTTAACTTTGACCCTTCCAATCCCAAGGTTACTTCCATTAGAGGTGCCAAGGTGTATGAGAGCACTATAGGGTTCATCTTGGATCAGGTTTCACAG
>JALWBK010000153.1:7581-9193 GCA_027037155.1 bacterium
TATGTGGACAAAAAAATAGGTCTTCCTGTAAAGTGGGAAAAGTACTCCAATAGTGTGCTGGTCAATATGCTTGTGCTTAAGGATGTGAAGTTTAATGTAGGTTTGACCAAGGAGGACTTTAAACCATAACAGAGGAGGATTGGGGATGGAGGCTGTGGAGACAGTGTCCTACGCTCAAAAGCCATGGTTGAAGCACTATCCAAAGGAGGTACCGGCTTCTCTTGAGTATCCCGAAAAGCCCGTTTTCTGGATATTGGAGCAGGCTTATAAGGAATTTGCGAATAAAGAGGCCCTTATCTTTTACGATAAAAGAACGACGTATGAAGAGCTTTACAACAGTGCACTCTATTTTGCTGGAGCCCTGCAGAGTCTTGGGGTCAAGAAAGGGGACAGAGTTGCTCTTCTTTTGCCCAACTGTCCTGCCTACCCAGTCGCTTACTACGGTACCGTCAAAATCGGTGCCATTGTTGCTCAGTTCAATCCTCTCTATACTGAGAGGGAGCTTGAGAAGCTCATAGATGATGCTGGAGCTAAGGTGGCTGTTACCCTTGATGTGCTGGCGTATAAGTTTAACGACATCGTGGCCAAAAAAAAGATTGATAAGCTTATAATAGCTAAGCTCAGACATTTCCTGCCGTTTCCTCTAAACCTGATCGCCCCTTTGAAGACACTGAAAGAGCCCAAGTTTAAAGCCCCTTCGGGTTTTGAGGTGTACGACTTTAAGTCCCTGATTGAAAAGAGGCTTACTCCTTCTCCGGTGGATATAGACATCTACGAGGATGTTGCTGTTTTTCAGTATACCGGTGGCACCACAGGATTGGCTAAGGCTGCCATGCTTACCCACCGCAATATAGTGTGCAACACCTTGCAGGTGGTGTCTTGGGCACACATGGCTGAGAGGGGTAAAGAGGTTGTAATGTGCGTTTTGCCTTTCTTTCACGTGTACGGAATGACGGTGGGTATGAATGTAGGGTTTTACCTTGGTGGCACTTTGGTTTTGGAGCCCAGGTTTGAGGTTGAGAGGGTGGTAAAGTTAATAGAGAAGTACAAAGTTACGCTCTTTCCGGGAGTTCCCACTATATATGTGGCTATCAACAAGTACGTTTCCGAAAGTTCTAAGAAGGTGGATCTCTCTTCGGTTAAGTTCTGTCTGAGCGGAGGCGCTCCGCTTCCGGTGGAGGTGGCGGAGGAGTTTGAGTGTTTGACCGGTGGAAAGGTCAGGGAGGGATATGGACTTTCAGAGTCTTCTCCAGTTACCCATGCCAACCTTCCCGATGCTCCACCCAAAAAGGGAAGTATCGGCATACCTGTTTCCGATACCTGTGCGAAGATAGTTGATCCTGAAACCGGTGAAGATATGCCGGTGGGTGAGCCAGGGGAGCTATGCGTAAAGGGACCGCAGGTAATGAAGGGTTATTGGAACAGGCCTGAAGAGACAAAAAAGACCTTGGACAAGGATGGCTGGTTGCACACAGGAGACATAGCCTACATGGACGAGGACGGGTACTTCTACATCGTTGATCGCAAAAAGGACATGATAATTGCTGGTGGATACAACATCTATCCGAGAGAGGTTGAGGAGGTTCTTTATCAGCATCCCAAGGTATTGGAG
>JALWBK010000154.1 GCA_027037155.1 bacterium
CCTTTTGTATTATCTTACACCTAACAGATTGGAGGAATAGAATGGGTGTGTCAACGGTATTCTTCAGACTTTTGCTCGCGCTGATCCTTGGTGGAGCCATAGGAATTGAAAGGGAGATAAGGGGTCAACCTGCTGGATTTAGAACCCATGCAATTCTTTCTATCGGTTCTGCTTTGATAAGCATTATTTCTGTGTTAGCTGCACTTAACTTTGGGGTTGCCGGCAAGGCTGCTGCCGATCCCATGAGGATAGCGGCTCAGATAGTTAGCGGCATTGGTTTTCTCGGAGCAGGAGCAATACTCAGGATAGGTGCTTCTGTTAAGGGGCTTACCACCGCTGCAAGTTTATGGGCCACCGCTGGTGTGGGTATGGCCTGTGGTATGGGGATATACTCCGGTGCTTTTATTGCTACCGGTCTGATACTTGTTACGTTGTTTTTGCTGGGGAAGTTGGAAAAGACCTATCTTTTTACCAAACCTAAGCGCACTCTGCTCATAGAGGCCAGAGAGGATCCATCCCTGATGGGACATATTGAAGAGACGCTAGATACTATGGGCTACACTATGGACTTTGTAGAGCTTGAGAGAGAGCAGACCAGTGGTATGGTAGAGATGCAGATGGTTATAAGGCCCAAGCCGGGCTTCGTTGCTGAAGAAGACAAGACGGTAATAGCCAAGAGGTTACTTTCTATACCTGAGATAAAGAACGTGGAGATCAGGTAAGTTATTTGGTGGGCGATGGAGGATTTGAACCTCCGACCTCTCCCTTGTGAGGGGAGCGCTCTCCCCCTGAGCTAATCGCCCACCCATGGACGGTGCCGGATTCGAACCGGCGGCCTCTACCGTGCGAGGGTAGCGCTCTCCCAACTGAGCTAACCGCCCTCACCGGGTTTCATATTTAAACCAATCGTCTTTTTTTTTCAATACACAGACAGCTCATTTTTGCGTATGATGAGCCTTATACCTATGGTGTCGTATCTTCTTTTGGGATCTATACCCCTTCTCACCGAACAGCGAACGTTTTTGTCCTGGGTTTCCCAACCTCCTCCTTTGATCACCTTTTTCTCTTTAGGCGAGGGAATGCCAGGTACCGAGTACCAGTCTTCAGTCCACTCCCACACATTTCCGAGCACATCGTACACTCCCAAGGCGTTTGGTTCAAAGGTCTTTACGGGAGAGGTGAATCTGTACCGGTCTTTGCCAGATCTTCCTCCAAAGCCAGACCAATAGTTCATGCGGTTGGGATCGGGGCCACTTGCTCCTCCTTTTTTGCAGACGTACTCCCATTCTTTTTCAGTGGGTAGAGCAAAAGGTAGGTTATGCTGCTTCTTTAACCAACTTGCCAGTGCTTTTGCGTCGTACCAGTTAACACATACCACAGGATGATCTTTGCCCTGCTTGAAGGTGGGCTTTCCAGTAAACTCACATCCCCAGAGGTGTTTTTGATCTGGTTTGTAGCCCGATATTTTCAGAAACCTCTTCCACTGTTCTACGGTTATTTCCGTTTCGCTGATCCAAAAGTCCCCAACGCACACTTTCCTCTGAGGCTTCTCATCAAAGTAGCACTGGGGGTTATCTTTGGGGCATCCCATAAGGTAACAGCCCCCATGAACCTTTACAAACCTTATGCCCAATTTAGGCTCTTTCCATACTTCTTTAGAAAAAGTGGGAAGCGAAACACTCGGTATTAAAAGAAGTAGAATCATGAGTTTCTTCATGGTAGCTCCTTTTAGAAGAGGGGAGGGAAGAACCCTCCCCTTTAAGTTTTTTGGAAATTAATAGGGTGCGGAGGACATTACTGGTGAGAGCTCTTCTATCTTGTTATGCTTAATCCTCCAGTTATAGATCTCCTGCATATCTTTGAACACCTGGAACATCTGGAAGAATCCATGCCAGTGGGCATAGTCAGGTCCATCCATGGCAGCTCCCTGTCTCGCCCTTCTTCCAGTGTGGTGCCAGAAGTAGTAGTACAGCTCTTGGAAGGCATCGGACCACGGATCCTTCTTTAGGAGACCGCGCTTTTTGAGATCCTTCAACATGGCTTCCGCTTTATCATAGTAGAAGTCGTACAGTTTGACGGCATCGTCCAGCTTCTTGAAGAAGTTCTTGGTGTGGGTTGTAGAATGACAGTTGGAGCATACCTTCATCATGAGTTTTCTTCCTCTGGGTCCGTAACCACGCTCGGGCTGATCTTTGGGGGTGTTTACGCCCCTTATGGCGTCGCCGTTTTTGTGCATGAGGTCCCAGTAGAGCCTTTCACCTATATTGTGAGTGGTTTTCAGATCACCAATGCCGCTCATGTGGCACACGGCACAGGTGGGTGCCTCATAGTCTCCAGGCTCCCAGGCGTCAGGTGCGCTGTCCCACTTCCACTTCTCGCCATGGGCGAGATACAGCTGACCGTGGGCACTCTCAAGGTAGATTTCAATGTCAGGATGGTCCGGTCCAAGGTGGCACCTTCCACAAGTGTCGGGCTTTCTGGCCTGCTCAATGGAGAACTTGTGTCTGTAATGGCAGGCTACACAGTTTCCTATTCCACCGTCGGGATACCTTGTTCCTATACCTCCAGGCCATCCGTCGCTTAGAGGCTTCTTATCGGGTCCGAGTTTTACCTTTGAACCATGACACATCTGGCAACCAGTTCTTCTGGTCGCTGTGGTTCTGGGATCCCCTTTGGTGAGTCCAGCGAATATTCCTCCCTCATAGAACTCTTGTAGTTTTCTCAGTTTTGGTACTTCCACAACAGGTCTGGATGCAAGCCTTGCGTGGGCGCTCTTGCTGAACTGCTCGGCTTCCGTTGGGTGGCACTTGGCACAGGTCTTGGGGCTTACCATGGGTGAGATGTAGATGTTAGTTCCCTTGGTTCCCTCGCACTGGCTTGCCATAGGTGAGCTCTTCGGTACCACGTGGCAGTCATAACAGGAGACGCCAGCGTGAGCCATGCGGCTTTCCTTCCACTGCATAACGATACCGGGGGTCTTTTTTGCGTGACACTCGATACACTGGAGAGCCTCCCTGGAGAAACCCCTCTTAATAACGAGATTGGTGTTCTTGGCAAGGTTGGGATAGTACTGAGCATGGGTGGTTAGCGGTAGTAAAAATACCATTAAAAACGACAAAAACCAAAATCTCCTCATCACAGTTCACCTCCCTGTTTAATTTTTTCCTTTAACTGGGCTATTAAGTCTCCATGACCTGCAGTTTTGTGGCAGGAAACACATGTCTTATCAGTCTCACGAAGAAGATAGGCTCTGTGAGCTAAGATGGCTTTGAGCGGCACACCACTACCTATCAGCTCCTTATGGCACTCCCTACAACCAGACTCATAAACCTTTCTGGGTCTTTTGGTATTCTCAAGTTCTGCTATCCATTCCTTTAAAGAGGCTTTTTTCTTTGTCATGTGGGCGTAAAAGTCTGACATCCCCGCCTTTGCCTTGGTTATTAAATATTTCATAAGACCTTCATGGGGCAGATGACAGTCGGTACACTTGGCCCTTATGGTTCCCCTGTTGTGGGTACCGTGGGGACCTGTTACCCATGTGTTATAAAAAAAACGCATCTCGTGACAGGACTTACAGAAGGAGACATGGTTGGTGCTAATAATTTGTGAGGCGGAAATAAAAGCAGCAACTGCCGTTATAATGGCACCTAAAACAAAACCTGTTATAATTCTGCCCAATTGCATCACCTCCTTTCGCTTTTCCTATGGACTAAAATACCAGCTGGGAGAGGAATATGACAAGGTTAAAGCTCTGTTAATTTTCTGTTAAATTCTTGTTTGGCGGGACAAATTTATACCCGATTCCAGGGCAGGTGAGGATGATGGATGGGTTTTCGGGATCAGGTTCTATTTTGCTCCTGAGTTTCTTGATGTGAACATCTATGGTTCTGCTCCACGGGTACAGCTCTTTATCCTTCCAGATCCTGCTCTTTATGAAATCTCTGCTTAGAACCTCTCCGCTGTGTGATGCCAAAAGATAGAGAAGCTCAAATTCCCTTTTGGTTAGGGATACAGGTCTGCTGTTAACCGTTACCTCCATCTTACTCGCATCTATACGCAGATACCCAAAGTCAAGGATCCGAGGCTTTTGGGTTCTTCTCAACCTTGCTTTAACGCGGGCAAGCAGTTCCATATAATCAAAAGGTTTAGTTACATAATCATCGGCACCTGATTCAAAGCCGGTTATTTTGTCTTTTACATCGCTTTTGACCGTAAGCATTATTATAGGTGTATCTTTAGACTCCCTAATTTTTTTGCAGAGAGTGAAGCCGTCCATGTCAGGTAGGTTTATATCAAGTATAATGAGATCTACAGGGTTCTTATTCAGCTTTTTTAAAGCTTCTGCTGCATTCTCGGCAGTGTCAACCTCAAAGCCATCGGTTTCAAATTGATCCTTCAAAACTCTCAGTATGTCTCTATCATCCTCTATTATGAGCAGTCTATGCTTCATGACGGTTACAAGGTAATTTTATCACAACCTTTGTGCCCTTGGAATCGGAAGTTATCTCTATACTTCCGCCGTGGGCCTCTACAACAGCCTTGGCTATTGTGAGCCCCAATCCCAGTCCTTTGCTGTTTTTGTCCTTGAAGAATTTGTTGAAAACAAGATCTCTGTACTGAGAAGGGATGCCAGGCCCCTGATCTTTAACTTCCACCTGAACGTAATCGTTTGCTTCGGAAACATCTATCTCTATTTCTCCATTCTCAGGCGAGAACTTTAAAGCATTGTCTAAAATATTGGCAATGGTTCTGTAAAGTTTGGTTGGATCGGCTTTAAGCAGGATTTCATCCTTTGTTGTGTGGCATATTATTCGTACCCTCTTCTCGTCGGCAAGAGGCTTGACGGAGAATATCACCTCGGTGATTAGATCTACCAGATCAACGACCTCTAAGTTCAGCTCTAAGCTGCCGCTTTCTAACTTGGTGCACTCTATTATGTCGTCTATGAGCAGCGAAAGCCTGTTTATGTTCTTTCTGATGATGCTTGTGTACGGTTCCCCCTCTCCTTTTCTTGCAAGGATGTCTGCCGCTCCTTTAATGGCGGTTATGGGAGTCTTCAGATCGTGGGTGATATTGGCAAAGAACTCTTCGTAAACCTTCTGAAGTTTTTGGGTGGCCTCCTTCACCTTTGTCTCAAGTTCCTTTTGGTGTGAGTTGATGGTTTGGATCATAATATTGAAGTGTTTTGCGAAGACACCCCATTCATCGTTGTTGGTAATGTCCACTTTGATGTCGTAGTTGCCTTTTTCTATTTCTGATATAGCATCTATAAAAGTGTTAAGAGGTTTGATAACAAGCCGATGTATCCAGAACAGAAGCACCAAGAGGATGGCGCCTACCGAAAGCACCGTGTACCCAAACATGTAGGCTTTGCTGTGTCTAAGTTCCTTGAAGGCGGCATCTACCGGAAACCATATACTTATACAACCTGTCTTCTTCTCCCTCATGTTGGAATGGCAGTTTGTGCACTCGCTTTTAAATTTTAGCGGAGCTGCAAATCGGAAAAGCAGATGTCCATCTCTTTTCTCAATGGACCATACGCTCTTTTTTCCGTTTTCAAGTTGTTTTAGTGCTTCCTTCTCAAAGCTGTCGGGGGTGTGATTGGGATTTTTGGGATTCTGCACTGCGATCTTGATGTAGTAGGGCAGGACACTTTGCTTCTGGGCGTAATGGGTGAGTTTGGCCACAAAGTGGGATGGGGTGATGAGTCTGTAGTTTTTTTTGTCTTTAACGTATATGCCGTTTTTCTCAGAAATCCAGTGTCTGGTAAGAAGAACGGTGTGGTATATGCCTTCAGCTTGATGTTTCAGGTTTTCAACGAGGGTGTGTTCCTGGATGCGAGTGTTCCAAAAGTAGAAGAATCCCCATAGTGTAATGAAGACTGCAACAAAAAGGACCGTTATCTTTGCCTTTAGCATCTTCTCTAATATAATTCAAATGCGAATTGTAAACAATGCTGGAGGATGAGATGGAGAGGTTCACCGTTGCTACGTACAATGTGAACTCTATAAGAACGAGGCTGCCCCTTGTGCTTGAGTGGATGGAGAAGGTTAAGCCTGATGTGCTCTGTCTTCAAGAAACAAAGGTGGCCGATGACAAGTTTCCGGTAGGGGAGTTTGAAATGGCAGGATACAAGGTGATTTGCAGAGGGCACGGTGGAAGAAACGGAGTGGCTGTGGTGCTAAAAGAGGAGCCAGTGGAAGTCCAGTTTGGTTTGGATGACGGGGAGGAACCGGACGAGGACAGACTCATTAAAGTCAAACTGCCCAACGGGATATACATTGTGAACACCTATGTGCCTCAAGGAAGAAGTCCCGATTCCGAGATGTTTGCCTATAAGCTGCGTTGGTTTGATAGGCTGAAGGGGTACTTTGAGAGACACTTCGATCGGGATCAGTGGTTGGTATGGTGCGGTGACATGAATGTGGCGCCAGAGCCTATAGATGTGCACAATCCCAAGAGGCTGCTGGGGCATGTCTGTTTCAGACCTGAGGTTTGGGAGGCCTTTGAAAGGGTGAAAAGCTGGGGCTTTGTGGATCTTTTCAGGAAGTTTCACCCTGATGAGCCGGGGCATTACACCTTTTTCGATTACAGGGTTCCAAAGGCTGTGGAAAGGGGATTGGGATGGAGGGTGGATCATATACTTGCCACAGAGCCCTTAGCTCAGAGATGCGTTGATTGCTGGATAGACATTGAACCCAGAAAGGCAAAAAGGCCTTCTGATCACACACCTGTGGTTGCTGTGTTTGAAATATAATTTGAAGTGGCCCGCCATCTGGCGGGCTTACTTTTATTCCTCTTCCACCTGTATGCTTATCTCTTTGGGCTTAACCTCTTCTTTCTTAGGAAGAACTATAGTGAGTACGCCCTGCTTGAGTGAGGCTTTTATTCCCTCTTTGTCTACAGACTTGGGAATTATGAAGCTCCTCTGGAATTTGCCATATACCCTCTCTGCCCTGTGATAGGTCTCTTTTTCAATGTCCCTTTCAAACTTCTTTTCTCCCCGTATGATGAGGGTGTCGTCTTCCACTTTAATTTCAATGTCGTTAAGGGCCACTCCTGGAACCTCTGCCTTTATAACGATCTCGTTCTCGGTCTCGTAGATATCCACCGGAGGTACCCAAGAGCCGCTCTTTATGTCTTCACCCTCTCCCAAAAGTGTTTCAAATATCTTATCCATCTGGCTTTTGAGGCTTGTTAACTCCTTGAAGGGATCCCACCTCTGGATGGCCATCTTACACCTCCTTCAGATTTTTCTACTTTTAGATTATGTCTTTAGCACTTTATTGTCAAGTTTTTTGATTTGATAATTATCAATATTGATTTTGTTGCCTGTGGTGTAATATAGGTGCGAGATTCCTTTGTTGGGGGCTTAAAATTGAATGTGATAGTTATTCCTGCACGCTACGGTTCCACCAGGTTTCCTGGTAAGCCCCTTGTCAATATATGTGGCAAGCCCTTGGTGCAGTGGGTGTATGAGCGAGCATCGTTGTCCACCGTTGCCGATGAGGTGCTGGTTGCCACAGATGATAAGAGGATTCTAAGATGCGTAGAGGGTTTTGGTGGGAAAGCATACATGACTCCAGAGTGCCCTACGGGAACAGACAGGGTGGCCTACCTTGCTAAGGTCATGGGTGAGAAATGGGAGTACATAGTCAATGTTCAGGGGGATGAGCCTCTGATAGCTCCTGAGGTCATTGATGCGGTGTTTGCTACACTGCACTCAGATAAAGAAGCGATAGTCACCATGAAAAGGCTTATTGAGAACGAGGATGACTACAACGATCCCAACGTTGTGAAGGTGGTCTGCGATTCGGAAGGTTACGCTTTATATTTTTCCCGCTCTCCCATTCCGTATTTCAGGAACCAGGGTAGAGCTTTCAAGCATATAGGTATATATGGGTACAGCAGGGATGTGCTTTTAAGGTTTGTCTCCTTTCCCCAAAGTCCTTTGGAGGTGGCAGAGGGACTTGAGCAGTTGAGGGCTCTTGAGAACGGTATTCCCATAAAGGTTCTTGAAACTGAGTACGAAGCCATTGGTGTAGATGTGCCGGAGGATGTGGAAAGGCTTGAGAACATACTGAAAGGGGTTTGCGATGGCTAAGTATATATTCGTTACAGGTGGTGTAATATCCTCCCTTGGCAAGGGGGTGGCATGCGCTTCCATAGGTGCTCTCCTTGAGGCAAGGGGATTGAGGGTGACTTTCTTGAAGTTTGACCCTTACGTAAATGTGGATCCTGGCACTATGAATCCCTTTCAACACGGGGAGGTGTACGTAACCGATGACGGGGCTGAGACGGATCTTGATCTTGGACACTACGAGAGGTTCACCAGCGCCAAGATGGGAAGGGATAACAACGCCACCACGGGGAAGGTGTATAATGCCGTCATAACCAAGGAGAGAAGGGGAGATTACTTGGGTAACACGGTGCAGGTAATCCCTCACATTACAGAGGAGATAAAAGACTGCATAAAGAGGGTGAGCAAAGGGCACGATGTTGTGATTGTTGAGATAGGGGGAACGGTGGGCGATATTGAGAGTCTGCCCTTCCTTGAGGCTATAAGGCAGTTTGGTCTTGAGGTGGGAAGGGAGAATGCCTTTTACATTCACCTCACCCTTGTGCCTTATGTGAAGACGGCAGGGGAGTTGAAGACCAAGCCTACACAGCACTCTGTTAAGGAGTTGAGGGCCATTGGTATCCAGCCCGATATGATAATCTGTAGAACGGACAGGTTTTTGCCCGAGGAGATAAAGGCGAAGATTTCACTCTTTTGTAACGTTGAAAAGAGGGCGGTGATTACTGGAAAAGATGTAGACAGCATTTACGAGATTCCCTTGGTGTTTCACAGCGAGGGAGCAGATGAGATTATAGCCGAAAGACTTAACCTGCCTAAGGTGGAGCCTGACCTGAACTTCTGGCGTAACTACGTGGAGAAGGAGAAGAACTGCAGGGATGAGGTGGTTGTTGGGATACTTGGCAAGTATGCGGATCTGCATGATTCCTACAAGAGCTTGGTGGAGGCTATAAAGCACGCTGGTGTTGCCAACTGTGTGAAGCCTGTAATCAAGTGGATAAACGCGGAGGATGTGGAAAAATACGGAGCTGAGCAGTTCCTCAGTGGCCTTGATGCCAT
>JALWBK010000155.1 GCA_027037155.1 bacterium
CTCTAAGGCAAGAGCCGCACCCTCACCGTTTTCGTCGGGCATGGTTATGTGGTACGCATCACTACTCATACCATAGCCAATGATCTCAGCGTATATCTTAGCACCACGCTTCACCGCGTGCTCGTAATCCTCAAGTACCAGTATTCCAGCGCCTTCACCTATAACGAAGCCATCCCTGTCCCTATCAAAGGGGCGAGAGGCCTTCTCAGGCTCATCGTTTCTTGTAGAAAGAGCCCTCATCACGGCAAATCCCGCCACTCCCAAACGGCACACCGCCGCCTCGGCTCCACCTGCAATCACAATAGGGGCATCGCCCCTTTGAACCATCTTAAAGGCATCGCCGATGGCGTTGGTTCCCGTGGCACAGGCGGTAGCTACGGCATTCTGAGGCCCTCTAAAGCCATACCTCATAGCCACTATAGCAGAGGCCATGTTGATTATCGCCATGGGGATGAAAAAGGGAGAAAGCCTGCGGGGCCCTTTAATCGCCAAAGCCTCACAGTTCTGCTGAATGGTCTGCAAACCACCAATCCCTGAGCCTATGAGGACCCCCACCTCGTCCCTGTTTATCTTATCAAGATCCAAACCACTATCCTGCAAAGCCTCCTCAGCGGCTGCCACTGCGTACTGCAAGAAGAGATCGGTCCTTTTAAGCTCCTTCTTGTCAAAGTAGCGGGAACCGTCAAAGTCTTTAACCTCACCTGCTATGCGCGAGGAGATGTCAGAAGCGTCAAACTTCGTGATAGGACCTATACCGGATACACCTTTAACAAGCTTCCCCCAACTCTCTCTTACACTGTTTCCAAGAGGAGTTACGCAACCAATCCCGGTTACAACTACTCTCCTCACTCCTATTTTTCCTCCAGCTTCTTGACTACGTAATCAACAGCATCCTTAACGGTTTTTATCTTCTCCGCATCCTCATCGGGAATCTCAATGTCAAAGGCCTCCTCAATAGCCATCACCAGCTCCACTATGTCCAAAGAGTCAGCTCCTAAATCGTCAATGAAAGAGGCATCAGGTGTAACTTCACTCTCATCCACGTTGAGCTGCTCAACAATGATCTCTTTGATTTTTGCCTCAACCTCCTGGTACTCCATCCTTACCCTCCCTCTTATATTTTAATCCTCTTTTACAAGGACAGACCACCGTCCACAACGATAACCTGTCCCGTTATATACGAAGCCCTCTCAGAACACAAGAACCCAACCAAAGCCGCCACATCCTCAGGGGTACCTGCTCTTTTTAACACTGTGGCTTCCACCATGGCCTTCTTGGCATCCTCTGGAAGCTCTTTGGTCATATCGGTCTCTATATAGCCCGGGCAGACCGCGTTGACAGTGATGTTTCTGGAGCCGAGTTCCTTGGCAAGCGCCTTCGTAAAGCCGATTAAGCCTGCCTTAGCCGCACAGTAGTTGGCCTGTCCTTGATTGCCAGTTAGTGCCACCACAGAGGATATATTCACAATCCTCCCCCACCGGCTCTTCATCATTCCACGGATAACGGCCTTCGTCACAAGGTAGGCACCTCTTAAGTTGGTATTTATGACCTCATCCCACTGCTCATCTTTCATACGAGCAAGGATATTGTCTCTTGTTATGCCGGCATTGTTGACTAAAACTTGCACAGGCCCGGCCTCTTTCTCAATAAGCTTTATCATTTCAGCTACCTGAACAGCATCAGACACGTCAGCGCCAACTGCCGAAGCCTTTCCGCCCGAAGACCTTATAGCATCAACCACCTCTTGAGCCCTGTCCGCATTTTTAGCGTAGTTCACAAACACGAAATATCCCATGTTTGCTAATTCCTGACAGATAGCCCTTCCTATTCCTCTGCTTCCACCTGTAACAAGAGCCACTCTCATGACAAAGCCTCCAGCTTAGCCATATCAGAGGGTTTCTCAATGTTAATACATTTGAGCTTTCTGTCCGTCTTTTTTATCAGTCCAGAAAGCACTCTGGAAGGACCTATTTCCACAAATAGATCCACACCCTGCTCCTTCATATAAAGCACGCTCTGGTACCATTTCACAGGTGCCGTAACCTGCTTTATCAAAAGCTGCCTCTCCTCATCTCCCTTCACCACCTCGCGCGCCGTAACGTTGGATACCACAGGAACAGCAGCATCTTTAAAGTTCATACCCTCAAGCACAGGGGATAGCTTCTCGGCAGCAGGCTCCATAAGGACGCAGTGAAAGGGTGCACTCACCTTCAACATAACAACCCTTTGGGCACCTGCCTCTTTAAGAAGCTCCACTGCTTTCTCCACATCCTCCTTTTTGCCGGCTATAACCGTCTGCTCAGGAGAGTTGTAGTTGGCAGGCTGTACCACTCCCCCTACCTTGCTACACACCTCCTCAACTGTTCGGGCGTCAAGGCCTATAACTGCCGCCATGGCACCAGCCCCAACAGGAACAGCCTCCTGCATAAACCTCCCCCTATTGCGCACGGCAAACACGGCGTCTTCAAAACCAAGTATCTCAGAGGCAACACAGGCCGTGTACTCTCCGAGGCTGTGTCCTGCAAAGAAAGAGACCTTGGGCAGGCGCTTGTGCACCACCCGGTATATGGCGTAACTCACCGTGAGGATGGCAGGCTGGGTATTTTCCGTAAGGGCAAGCTCTTCTTCTGAAGAGTCAAAACAGAGAGCCGCCATATCTATTCCGAGTCTGTCGGAAGCCCTTTCAAAAACCTCTATGGCCTCGGGAAACTCATCATAGAACTGCTTCCCCATACCAACATACTGGGCACCCTGTCCCGGAAAAACCACCGCCACAGCCATCTTCTATCCTCCAAACCTCATACACTTCTCCTTCAGAAGCTGCTGAGCACCATTTATTATCTCGTCAATTATCTCCTTCACGCTCTTTTCTTCCTTCAGCATTCCCACTATCTGCCCCGCCATAACAGAGCCCCACTCCACATCCCCTTCAATGGCCGCTGCCTTAAGGGCACCTGCACCCAACCTTTCAAGCTCCTCCTTAGGAGCTCCCTGCTTCTCCAACTGCTCAAACTTCCTTGAAAGCTTGTTCTTTATAACCCTAACGGGATGGCCCGTGCTCCTTCCGGTAACCACCGTATCCCTATCCCTCGCCTTTATGTAAAGCTTCTTCCAGTTTTCATGCACCGCACACTCCTTGGAAAGAGCAAAACGGGTCCCTATCTGGACTCCCTCAGCACCAAGCATCAGCGCCGCAAGGAATCCTCTTGCATCCCCTATACCACCAGCGGCTATTACCGGTATATCAACGGCATCAACCACCTGAGGCACCAGAGCCATAGTGGTAATCTCTCCTATGTGACCCCCAGACTCCATCCCCTCGGCTATAACCGCATCAACCCCCTCTCTCTGCATTCTCTGGGCGAGGGCCACAGATGCAACAACGGGAATTACCCTGATCCCTGCCTCTTTCAACATCTTCACATACTTCCCGGGATTACCAGCTCCTGTGGTTACCACAGCAACCTTCTCTTCCACCACCACCCTCATGATGTCGTCCACATAAGGGGACATAAGCATGATATTTACACCAAAAGGCTTGCTCGTCCTCTCTCTCGTCTTTCGTATCTGCTCCCTAACCTCCTCAGGGGCCAGATGTCCTGCCGCTATTATTCCAAGGCCTCCCGCCTCTGAAACGGCAGAGGCCAACCTGTAGTCCGAGACCCATGCCATCCCACCCTGAAATATGGGATACTCAATACCGCACAACTCACAAACTTTCGTCTTAAACATACCCTCCTCCTTCACCACCGCATAAGTATGGCCCCCCACGTCAGCCCAGCGCCAAAGGCAACGAGCAACAGGATATTGCCTTCCCTTATCTTCCCCTCATCAAGTGCCTCAGCCAGGGCTATAGGAATGGAAGCGGCAGAGGTATTTCCGTACTTGTGCAGATTCACTACTACCCGATCCATGGAAATCTTCAGCCTTTTAGCCAGGGAAGCAATAATCCTCAGGTTGGCCTGATGGGGAATGAGCCAGTCCACCTCGGTTTTATCCACACCGGTCTCCTCCAACACCTCAAGGGCAACGTTACCCATCTCCCTTACCGCTATCTTAAAGAGCTCGTTGCCCCTCATCTTCGCATAGTGAAGCCTCTGCTTCAGAACCTCTTCCGTAAGCTCCACAGCCGTTCCTCTGGCAGGCATGTAGAGCAGCTCACCAAATCCCCCGTCGGCATGCAGTTTATACCCTAAAATACCCTTATCCTCCTCAGTTACCGACACAACAGCAGCTCCAGCGCCATCTCCAAAGAGAACAACGGTAGACCTATCCATGGGATCCACTATTCTCGTAAGCCTCTCAGCTCCAATTACAAGCACGTTCTTATATACACCGCTTCTCACAAAACCATCTGCCACCGCCAAAGCGTATACAAAGCCCGTACAGCCTGCTGCAAGATCAAAGGCGGGGATTCCATTCAGCCCAAGCTTATCCCCTATTAGGCAGCCAGCAGAAGGGAAAAGCATATCTGCCGTGGCAGTGGCACATACAATGAGGTCGATGTCCTTTTTATCAATTCCGGCCTTTTCTATGGCTCTTTCAGCAGCTATTCTTCCCATATCGGAGGTGTTTTCGTTCTCAGCCGCTCTACGCCTCTCCTTTATCCCCGTACGCTGGGTTATCCACTCATCGGAGGTGTCAAGGTAGGACTCAAAATACTCGTTGGTGAGCACTTCATCGGGTACATAGTAGGCTATTCCCTTTATGTAAGACCTCACTCTTCACCCCCATCGTTTTCCTCTATGAACTCCCTAAACTGCGTAAGCTTGCCGCGAAGCTGCTTCCAGAGACTTTTACCAACACCAAGGGCATCACGAACAACCTCAATGTGCGCCTCAATACGCTCGTTAACCCTCTTTTCTGCCATTTCTACAGCAACCTTTATGGCGTTGGCAATAGCTTCAGCATTAGAAGAGCCGTGACATATTATGCACGTACCTCTAACACCCAACAGAGGAGCGCCGCCAAAGGCTCTATAGTCAACTTTCTGCCTCATCTGCTCTAACTTCTTTCTCAACAGAAGATACGCAAATTTAGTCGCTATACTGGAACGAAAGATCTCTTTAAGAAGATGGGAGATGAAGGAGGATGCACTCTCGCTAATTTTAAGGGCAAGATTTCCGACAAAGCCATCACACACTACCACGTCCGCCTTGCCCTCGTAAAACTCTTTACCCTCAATGTTACCCACAAAGTTTATCTGCGGGATGGATCTCAAAAGCAGGAAGGCGTTTCTGGTAAGTCCATTCCCCTTTATATCTTCCTCTCCTATACTGAGAAGCCCTATTCTGGGATTCTCCTTACCCAAAATAGATTTTGCGTATATGTGACCCATTATGGCAAACTCAACGATATTCTCTGGCCTGCTATCAACATTGGCACCGGCATCAATCAGCACAAAAGGCTCTTTCATAGAGGGAAGTGTAACGGCTATGGCAGGGCGAGAGATACCCTTTAAAGAGCCAAGAATCATCTTGGCCCCTAACATCACCGCACCTGTATTTCCAGCACTCACAAAAACCTGAGCCGCTCCAGACTTTACAAGCTGCAATCCCACACGGATAGAGGAGTGCCTCTTATTGCGAAGAGCAATCAGAGGCTGGTCCTCCATACGGATCACTTCAGGTGCGTGCTTTATGAGAAGACGCGATTCCCCCTTAGCACCTAAGCGGGCAAGCTCCTGCTCTAAGATCTCGCGGTCGCCTACTAAGATTATCTTGTGGGAAACAAGCTCTAAAGCCTTTATAGCCCCTTTGACGGTTTCGGAGGGGGCGTAGTCGCCCCCCATAGCGTCAAGGGCTATTCTCAATACTCCTCAACCTCCAATACCTGCTTCCCTTTGTAGAATCCACAATGGGGACACACCCTGTGGGGGAGCTTAGGCTCTTGACAGTGAGGGCATACAGCAAGTACTGGCGGCTGGAACTTCCTCTTCCACTGAGCTCTCCTCTTGTCCCTCCTGGCCCTTGAGGTACGATTCTTTGGTACAGCCATAGTATCACCCCTTCAACAGTTTTTCCTTTAACTGTGCCAGCTTCTCCCAGCGAGGATCAACGACCCTTCTATTACAATCACACTCTCCGTAATTCAAGTTCTTCCCACAAATAGGACATATCCCCTTGCAGTCTTCCTTGCAGAGGGGTTTCATGGGAAGGGAAAGGTAGGTCTTTTCAAGGTAGACCAAGCTCAAATCCAGCTCGCTTTCGCGGTAGTACAGAACGTCAAGATCCTCTCTGCTCAACTCGTGAACGCCATGGCCCATGGGGAAACTTTCGGGGAAGAAGACATCCCTAAAGCTTTCCATCACGTGATAGTCAAAAGACTCCAAACATCTGCTGCAGGTAAGCCTCAAGGTTACGCTAAAGGAGCCTTCCACCACCACCCTGCCGTCGTCGGTCTTCTCCACATCCATAAACCCGGAGTAGGGAACGGATATGGGCACATCCACCCCGTTAACCAAGAGAGTTTTTCTCTGATCTTTTATGTTTAGATGCAACCCATGTTCCGGGATATCGGCTATCTTCACAATAAGCATGATCCACCTCCAGTGATAACTTCTGCCATAATATAAAGTGGTTAAGAGAAAAATTCCAGCAGAAAATTCCTGAGGTTGGAAAGAGCAAGATCTATGTTCCAATGGGACTTATCCCTTACCCCAGCTATGTTGCTTATGGCTCTGACCTCGGCAGGGACCACTCCAAACATGGAAGCAGCGTGGGCTACCGCTGCTCCCTCCAAATTCTCGGCAACAGCATTGAACCTTGAAGCTATCCTTTTTGCCTCCTCAATGCTCTCTGGCAACACAGAAAGGGTCAACATCCTGCCATGACAGATAGATCCACCCAAGCGGCGCATCTTAAAGCTCAAAGGCTCAAAGAGCTCGTCCCCGTACACCTCTTCTGTAGCTGCAATCAAATCACCTATATCCAAGCCTCTATCGGGATACGCCCCTGCAATACCTGCAAGAAGAACCCCGCTAAACCTTCCCACCGAAAGAAGCCTACAGGTGCAAAGGGCAGCATTCACCTTACCAGCACCGCTAACCACCACCACAAAACCTTTTCCTTCAAAAGAGGGATAGTTCAAAACGCTTCCCCACCTCGCTTCAGGAAACAATCTTTTTGCCTCCAACATAGTGGGCACAATTATGAGCCCTTTCTTCTCCATATCCTGTCAAAGACGCTGGCCATAGGTTGTTGCCACATTATGGTAAGGGCCACAGGAAGGGTTGCGCCAAGGGAAAATCCAGACAGGGCCATAACCAGCGCGGCACCGTTGTTCTTCATGCCCATAAAGTAGGAAAGGGTGATCCTCTGCTTTCTATTGGCACCTGTTAGAAAGCCCACCAGTGCACCCATCACATAGGACAGCACCACCTGAAGTCCCACGGAAAAGAAGACCTTGAAGGTGGAAAGGGTAAGAGGAACCGAGCTGAAGGCTACCGATGTGTTCAGCACTATCATATACAGCATCCCCAACTTTGCCCAAATGGCAAAGGCGGGTTTAAGCTCCCTTTTTGGAAAGAACTCGTACAGAACCACGGCAAGCACAGTTGGAATAAACACAGACCACATGAGTTTAACGAACAGTGCCATCAACGAAAAATGAACGCTCTTTCCCAAGAAAAGCCTCAACATAAAGGGAGCGAAAAAGGGTATGGCAAGCACGTGAATACCCACCAGAACAATGGCAAGCACAATATCCCCACCTGTTATTGAGCTCCAGATAATGGTTGAGATAGCCGCTGGGGAAGCAGCAACGCACAAGTGTCCAACACCATAATCAGCCCCAACTCCATAAAAGAGCGAGGCGATGGCAAAGGCTACTAAAGGCAAAAGAATAAACTGACCTGTCATGCCAAAGAGAAATATCTTTCCATAGTTTTTCACCTGAGCAAAATCTCTGAAGGTAAGCGTCCAGACAGAGGTAAACATGATGGTAAAAAGCATGTGGGGTGCAGTCCACTTCAAAGAAGGCATAAAGCTTCTGCTGAAGTAGCCAGCCACGAAAGAAAGTGGGATAAGAACTATAAGTGCAGAGGATAGGGCCTCATTTGCACTATTCAGCCAGGATTCCCGCATCCTCAAGCTCTCCCAAAAACCGCTCCCACTGCTCATCGGGAAGGGCTATAAAAAGACCCTCACCCGAAGCACAAACCTTTTCACCCTCTCGTATCTCACACACAGCGACGATCCTTCTACCCTGCACCTTCTGGACCTTGGCCACACCTTTGTACGTCTTGCCTGAAGACATAGGCCTTCTGAAAGTAACCTTCATCTCAGCGGTGACGGTGCACTTTTTCAAATCAGCAGCTATACACCACCAACACAGCTCATCGCAAATGGTGCACACGATCCCCCCGTGTATAACCCCTTCAAACCCCTCGTACTCTTTAGCAAGAACAAAGTCGGAAAAGGCCTCCCGCTTCTCGTCATCCCAGAAGATGTCTAACTTCAAACCTATGGGGTTCATCCTCCCACAGCCGAAACATGCCTTGTAAGAAGGAAGTTTATGTACCATAACAACCCACCCCCTTGTTGCAAGGCTAAAAAATCCTTAAACTCTTAAACATGGCGGCAACACTATACATAGTCTCCACACCCATTGGCAACCTCAAAGACATCACCCTAAGGGCCATAGAAACGCTGAAAAGCGTGGACATCATTGTTGCTGAAGACACCAGAAGAACCTTGAAACTGCTGAACCACCTTGGGATAAAAAAGAGGCTGATCAGTTTTTACAAGCCGGTAGAACAGCAGAAGACACCAAAGATTCTGGAGTATCTGAAACAGGGTAAAGACTTAGCACTGGTTTCCGATGCAGGCACCCCTCTGCTATCAGATCCCGGATACATCCTGGTGAGAGAGGCCATAAAAGAGGGCTTTAGGGTAGTTCCCGTACCCGGACCATCCTCGGTGCTTGCCGCTTTGGTAGCATCCGGGCTTCCTCCCGTCCCCTTTTCTTTCTACGGCTTTGTCCCCAGGGCAAGCGAAAGAAGACGCTTTCTGGAATCCATCAGGGATAAAAGAGAAACCATCGTGCTGTTTGAGGCCCCCAATCGTCTGAAAGAAACGCTAAAGGAGATGTTAGAAGTTTTGGGAGATAGAAACTGCTGCATCGCAAGAGAA
>JALWBK010000156.1:0-6110 GCA_027037155.1 bacterium
GATATCTTTGGTGCCGTCAATATCTACCAACACACCCTTGGCTTTATAGTACTCAATGAGAGGCTCTGTCTGCTCCCTGTAAACCTTCAATCTATTCTTGATCGTCTCCTCCTTATCGTCATCCCTCTGATAAAGCTCCCCGCCACACTTATCACAGACGCCCTCTTTCTTGGGAGGATTGTAAATCACATGGTACATGGCACCGCAGTTACGGCACGTCCTGCGACCGGTGAGTCTCTTAAGTATCTCAACGTCAGGAACAACTAAGTTGATCACATAGTCAATCTTTTTACCCATCTTCTCCAGTATCTTATCAAGGGCCTCCGCCTGAGGTACTGTCCTTGGAAAGCCATCTAAAATAAAGCCTTTTTCACAATCCGGCTGGGAGAGACGCTCCTCTACTATTCCAATAACAACCTCATCGGGCACCAACTGTCCCTTGTCCATATACTCCTTTGCCTTTTTACCCAGTTCAGTTCCCTGTGCCACAGCAGCTCTAAGCATATCACCTGTAGATATCTGGGGAATACCAAACTTCTCCACAAGCATCTTTGCCTGCGTACCTTTACCCGCACCTGGCGGACCAAGCATTATAAGGTTCATGGCTACCCTCCCAGAATTGGACTCTTCTTCATGAGCCCTTCATAGTGCCTCATAATAAGATGCGACTCTATCTGCTGCATGGTATCAAGGGCAACTCCCACAACTATGAGCAGAGCCGTACCGCCAAAGTAGAAGGGTACATGCATGTACTTTATGAGAAGTGAAGGCAAAATACAGACCGCAGCAAGATACAAGCCCCCCACAAAGGTCAACCTGTTGACTATACGCTCAATGTACTCTGCAGTCTTCTGACCAGGCCTGATTCCAGGGATGAAACCACCGTACTTCCTCAGGTTTTCCGCAACCTCCTTAGGGTTGAATATGATGGCAGTGTAAAAGTAAGCGAAGAAGATGATAAGTATCGCATAAACTGTGAGATAGGGCCATGTTCCCCAAGCAAAGATCTGGGCAAACTTCTGAGCAACTGGATGGTGCACAAACTTGGCAACAGTCAGCGGGAACATGAGGATTGAGGAGGCAAATATGGGTGGAATAACTCCTGAGATATTCACCTTTATGGGCAAATAGCTGCTCTGTCCCCCGTAGAGTTTGCCCCTGACCATCCTCTTGGGGTAGTTTATAGGAACCCTCCTTTGTCCAAGTTCCATCCAACAGATAAAGGCGATAACAGCAAAACCAAGAATCATAACCACAATCAACTTCACAGGTGAAAGTTCGCCGGTTCTCAAAAGGGCAACGGTATTCTTCACCGCCCCAGGTATCCTCGCCACAATTCCTGCAAAGATGATGAGGGATATACCGTTTCCAATTCCCCTCTCGTTGATCTGTTCACCGATCCACATAAGAAAAACGGTACCCGCCACCATGGTTATCACAGCCACAAAAACAAAGGAAAAACCGGGATTTATAACGATGCTCATACCAGAGGGACTGCGCATTGACTGGATACCTATGGCTATTCCCAAGGCCTGTATAGCAGATATCAAAATAGTGCCGTAACGGGTGTAAGCTATTATCTGGGCCCTTCCCCGCTCACCCTCCTTCTTCAACTGCTCAAGCTTGGGAACAACAGCGGTCAAAAGCTCCAAGATAATAGCGGCAGATATGTAGGGCATAATCCCCAAGGCGAAAACGGTAAGCCTTCTGAAGGCTCCACCTGAAAAGAGATCAAAAAAACCAAAGAGGGTGCCTGATGCCTTGTTGAAAAACTCAGCCAAGGCATCGGCGTTTATGCCCGGGATGGGTATAAAGGCACCCAAACGAAAGACTGCAAGCATAAAAAAAGTAAAAAGAATACGAGACCTAAGCTCCGGTACCTTAAAGATATTTTCAGCCTCAGGCCTCATTTAATTACCTCCACCTTGCCTCCTGCCGCCTCTATCTTTTTAACGGCAGAGGCACTGAAGGCCTGAGCCTTTACGGTAAGAGCCTTGGTGAGCTCCCCATTTCCAAGGATCTTAACTCCATCCTTACCAAGCTTTCTAACTATTCTTCTTTCCACCAACACCTCAGGGGTCACCTCATCCCCCGACTCAAAGTACCTCTCCAACACACCAACATTGACCTCGGCATACTCCTTGGCGTTGGGGTTCTTAAAGCCCCTCTTGGGCAATCTCCTGTATATAGGAGTCTGACCACCCTCAAACCAAGCGGGGACTCCACCACCGCTTCTGGCCTTCTGTCCCTTATGTCCCCTACAGGAGGTCTTTCCATGTCCAGAACCAGGACCCCTTCCCACTCTCTTTTTCCTGTGAACGGCACCGTACTTAGGAGCAAGCTCGTGTAGCCTCATGATTCAACCTCCCCAACCTCTCTCACCTGAACAAGATGAGCCACCTTTCTAACCATACCAAGGGTGCAGGGATCAGCCTTACGTATAACCTTCTGCCCGGGCTTCCTGAGCCCTAAAGATCTCACCGTAGCCTTCTCTCGTTTAGAGCGAGCAGCCAATCCTCTCACCAATGTAATCTCTATCATCTTCTCCATAGGATCCCTCCGTTACTCAATGAGCTCTCTGATGGACTTACCCCTGTACTCAGCCACCTCATCTATGGTTCTCAGCATACTGAGAGCCTTTATGGTAGCCTTGACCATATTTATGGGATTGTTGGAGCCAAGGCTCTTGGCAAGAACGTTCTTAATACCAACGCAGTCCATAACCGCACGCACAGGTCCACTGGCGATAACTCCAGTACCCGGTGCGGCAGGCTTCAACAGGATCTTTGATGCACAGAACTTCGCCTGCACCTCGTGGGGTATGGTGCCACCCTTAGCTATGGGGACCCTGACTAAGTTCTTCTTAGCCTGCTCTATAGCCTTCCTTATGGCGTCGGGAACCTCTCTGGCCTTACCCATTCCATAGCCAACCACACCATTCCCGTCGCCTACCACCACCAACGCCGAGAACTTAAAAATCCTTCCTCCCTTGACGACCTTGGCAACCCTGTTGATAAAAACAACCCTATCTTGTAGATCCAGCCCCTCAGGTGAGACCCTTTCAAGTTTTCTTATCCTCAGATCCATTACCCTTACCCTCCTTAGAACTCTAAGCCAGCTTCCCTGGCTCCCTCGGCCAGTTCCTTCACCCTTCCGTGATACTTATAACCGGCCCTGTCAAAGACCACCTTCTTTATTCCCCTCTCCAACGCCCTTTTGGCAATCATCTGCCCCACTATGCGGGCTCCCTCTTTGTTGCTGCCCCTCTTGTCCTTGGGAAAGTCCTTGTCCAAGCTGGAAGCAGAAACCAAGGTGTGCCCGATGGTATCATCAATGATCTGGGCGTATATATGCTTAAGGCTTCTAAAGACCACAAGCCTGGGCCTTTCCGGAGTACCAAAAACCTTCTTTCTGACCCTGAGATGTCTCCTCTTCCTCTTCTCCACCTTAGTAAGACGCGCCACAGCTAACTCCCTCCTTAAAGATTACTTCTTGCCCACCTTGCCAGCTTTTCCAGCCTTCCTTCTAACCTGTTCGCCTTCGTAGCGAATACCCTTGCCCTTGTAAGGCTCAGGTGGCCTTTTAGACCTAATTTCAGCCGCCACCTGTCCCACCTTCTCCTTATCAATACCCTTCACAATGATTCTGGTAGGGATAGGACACTCAATGGTGATCCCCTCAGGTATCTCGTACTCCACCGGATGGCTGTATCCCAACTGCATAACCAGCTTTTTGCCCTTTACCTCTGCCCTGTATCCAACTCCCACTATATCAAGGACCTTCTGGTATCCCTTGGTAACACCCACCACCATGTTGTTGAGCAGCGTTCTGGACAATCCATGTAAGGACTTATCTAACTTGCTATCCGAAAGCCTCTCAACCTTTATAACATTGCCCTCACGCACAAACTTCACCCGGGGGTGAAACTCCCTCTCAAGCTCCCCCAAGGGACCCTTCACTTTCACTCTGTGCCCGTCTATGGTAACTTCAACACCTTTGGGAATCTCAACGGGTAATCTGCCTATCCTTGACATGCCGGTAACCTCCTACCACACATCACAGATGTATTCTCCACCCAAGCCAAGCTTCCTGGCCTCTTTGTTGGTCATAACTCCCCTTGAGGTGCTTATAATAGCTATACCTAAGCCTCCCAGCACCTTGGGCAGATCCTTTTTGCTCACATAAACACGCCTACCGGGCTTGCTGACTCTCCTTAAACCCCTGATAACACTCTCACCCTTGTAATACTTCAGCTTTATTATGATCTTGTCCTGAACAGGGTTCTCCTCAATGGTGTAGTCCTCAATAAATCCCTCTTCCTTAAGGATTCTGGCTATCTCTTTTTTAAGCCTGGAACCAGGTATTTCTACAGTCTCCTTTTTAACCATAAGGGCATTTCTTATGCGTGTGAGCATATCGGCAATGGGATCCGTCATCATGGCAGCACCTCACCAACTGGCCTTTCTAACACCAGGGATCTTACCTTCAAGGGCGAGTCTTCTAAAACAGATTCTACAGAGATTAAACTTCCTCAGATACCCCCTTGCCCTACCACATATAGGGCAACGATTACGATACCTCACCTTAAACTTAGGGGGCTTTTTCATCTTTTCCATTTGAGCTTTTCTTGCCACCTCTTACCTCCTCCTTTTCCTGAATGGCATACCCAGCTTCTCAAGAAGGGCCTTGGCCTCTTCATCGGTCTCAGCAGTGGTTACAATAGTTACGGAAAGGCCCCTGACCTTGTCTATAGTATCGTAGTTTATCTCGTGAAAGATGATCTGCTCAGGTATACCCAAGGTATAATTGCCACGTCCGTCAAAGGACCTATCGGAGATGCCCCTGAAATCCCTAACACGGGGCAAAGCCAAAGATATGAGTCTATCAAGAAACTCCCACATCCTGTCTTTACGCAAGGTCACCATAACCCCTATGGGCATACCCTTTCTCAGCTTGAACTGGGCTATGGATTTCTTGGCTCTGCGGATACAAGGCTTCTGACCAGCAATAGCCGCCAGCTGCTCCATAGCATGATCAACCACTTTGGGGTTCTGAGTGGCCTCACCGATACCCATATTGAGCACGATTTTTACTATGCGGGGAACCTCCATTATGTTCTTGTAACCAAACTCCTTCATCAACTGGGGAACCACTTCCTTCTCGTACTTTTCTTTCAGACGAGGTACCATACCCGTCTCTCCTTTCCGTTATTTGTCTATTATCTCACCACACTTCTTACACTTTCTAACCTTGCTACCATCCTCCAAGAATGTGAAGCCCACCCTGGTAGCTTCACCGCACTTGGGACATACCAACATAACGTTGGAGACATGGATGGGAGCAGGCTTCTCAATGATACCACCTGCAGTGGTAGCTGTAGGCTTCTGGTGTTTCTTAACGATATTCACACCCTCCACAACCACTCTCTGCTTCTTGGGAATCACCCGCAGTACCTTTCCCTTCTTGCCACGATCCTTTCCAGCTATGACAACCACAAAGTCTTCCCTTTTTATCTTAGCAGCCATGGATCCACTCCTTCACTAAATGACTTCCGGGGCAAGAGATATAATCCTCATGAAGCCCTTATTTCTCAACTCCCTGGCCACAGGGCCAAAGATACGGGTACCAAGGGGATCTCCGTTGGGCTTAATGAGCACCACAGAGTTTCTGTCGAACTTTATGTAGGATCCATCAGGTCTTCTCTGCTCCTTAACGGTCCTTATCACTACGGCCCTGTGCACCTCTCCCTTCTTCACATGCCCATCTGGGGTGGACTCTTTTACCGTAACCACTATAACATCCCCCAAACGGGCATACCTCTTGTGCGACCCACCGAGCACCCTGATGCACATGGCCTTTTTGGCACCAGTGTTATCAGCCACCTCAACCATTGTTGTTGGCTGTATCATCGGTTACCCTCTCCTTTCTCTCTAATATTTCAACAACCATCCACCTTTTTAGCTTGCTCAGTGGTCTCGTCTCTTTGATCTTAACTATATCACCTATCCTACACTCGTTGTTCTCATCATGGGCGTAAAACTTCTTATGCTTCTTAACGACCTTACCGTAAACAGGGTGCCTGAAGGTCCTTTCAACCCTGACTACCACTG
>JALWBK010000156.1:6120-9023 GCA_027037155.1 bacterium
AACTACCACTGTTTTGTCCATCTTATCAGAGACCACCTCACCGACCAAAACCTTTCTTCTACCCATCTACACACCCCTTCTACCTGATACCCAACTCTTTCTCTCTAATCACCGTGAGGACTCTGGCAAGATCCCGCTTTAGTTGCCTATATTTCGCAGGATTGTCAAGCCTCCCTATGGACTTCTGAAAACGCATCTCCATAAGCTCCTTACGCAACTCCTTCTCCTTCTGCCTAAGCTCCGCTATGCTCAGTGCCCTCAACTCCGACGCCTTCATATCCACTACCTCCATCAATCAGCTCTGGAGACGATCTTCGTCTTAATAGGAAGCTTGTGGGAGGCAAGCCTTAAAGCCTCTCTTGCCAGATCCTCCGATACACCGGCTATCTCAAAGAGAATCCTTCCTGGTTTAACCACCGCCACCCAGTACTCGGGGCTACCCTTTCCCTTACCCATGCGGGTCTCAGCAGGCTTCTTGGTAACCGGCTTATCAGGAAAGATCCTAATCCAGACCTTGGCTCCCCTCTTAACATGCCTTGTGATGGCCACTCTGGCTGCCTCTATCTGCTGGGCGGTAATCCAGGCAGGCTCCAAAGCCTTAAGCCCAAATTCTCCAAAGGCTATATCGCTACCCCTGGTGGCAATACCACACATTCTACCTCTCTGCTGCTTTCTCCACTTAACCCTCTTAGGCGCCAACATTGGTCGTCTCCTCCGCAGCTCTCTTCTTGGGCTCTATTATATCACCCTTGTATATCCAAACCTTAACACCTATCACTCCATACTTGGTAAGGGCCTCGGCAAATCCATAGTCTATATCGGCCCTGAGAGTCTGAAGGGGCAAGCGTCCCTCCCTGTACCACTCGGTCCTCGCCATATCAACACCACCAAGCCTTCCAGAACACTCAACCCTTATGCCCTTGGCACCGAACTTAATAGCCACATTGATGGCTCTCTTCATGGCCCTTCTATGGGAAACCCTTCGCTCTATCTGCATGGCAATGTTCTCTGCCACAAGCTGGGCATCTATTTCAGGAACGGGCACTTCCCTCACATTTATAACGAGCTGTCCAGACACAAACTTAGAGAGCTCGTTCTTCAACTTCTCTATCTCGGCACCCTTACGTCCTATAACCAGACCAGGACGGGCAGCATATATATCCACCTTCACCCTGTCGGCAAACCTCTCAATAATGACCTTGGAGATACCAGCGTGATAGAACTTGTTCTTTATTATGCTCCTGATCCTCAGATCCTCATGCAGCTTCTTGGCATAGTCCTTTTTGGCAAACCACTTGGATTCCCAATCCTTGGTGATGCCCAGCCTAAATCCTATGGGATGTACCTTCTGCCCCAAACTTCCACCTCCTACCTTCTTTCATCAAGCTCTATAGTAATATGGCTTGTTCTCTTTCTTATCAGGTACGCCCTTCCCATAGCCCTTGGTCTGATCCTCTTAAGCATAGGCCCCTCATCCACATAGATCTTGCTTATGTAAAGGGCGTCCACATCAACTATGTCGGGAGAAACCTCGGCATTGGCCACAGCAGACTTCAAAAGCTTCTCTATTATCCTGGCAGCCTTTTTGGGAGTAAACCTAAGAATGGTAAAGGCCTCTTCCACATCCTTTCCCCTGATCATATCAGCAACAACTCTCGCTTTACGTGGAGATATCCTTGCGTATCTGAGAACCGCTCTCGCCGGCATAGCTCCTCTCCCTTACTTCTTTACTTTTGCCTTTTTCTTATCTTCACCATGACCATGGTAGGTCCTTGTGGGTGCAAACTCCCCCAATTTATGACCTATCATCTGCTCTGTAACGTACACAGGTATAAACTTTCTGCCGTTGTAAACGGCAAAAGTATGCCCCACAAACTCAGGAATAATGGTGGATCTCCTAGACCAGGTCTTTATAACCTTCTTCTCTCCCTTCTCATTCAGCTGCCTCACCTTCTTCAACAGCTTTGGATCAACATAGGGGCCTTTCTTCAAAGAACGTCCCATTAGCGGCTACCTCCCATCACTTTCTTCTACTTACAATAAAGGCATCAGAAACCTTTTTGGGCTTTCTCGTCTTCATACCCTTAGTACACCAACCCCATGGGCTGACAGGATGTCTACCCTTGGTCTTACCCTCTCCACCACCATGGGGATGATCCACAGGGTTCATGGCAGTTCCTCGCACGTGAGGCCTTCTTCCCAACCACCTGTTCCTTCCAGCCTTACCGATCACAATGTTTTCGTGATCTACATTGCCCACCTGACCTATAGTGGCCATACAATTCACATGAATCAGTCTAACCTCTCCCGAAGGAAGTCTCACGTGGGCGTAGTCACCCTCTTTGGCCATGAGCTGTGCATAGGTACCGGCAGCTCTGGCTATCTGCCCTCCCTTGCCAGGGATGAGCTCTATATTGTGGATGAAGGTACCCACAGGAATGTACTTTATAGGCAAGGCGTTGCCCACCTTTATCTCGGCATCGGGACCAGCCATAACAGTATCACCTACTTTAAGCCCCTCAGGCCAAAGAATGTACCTCTTCTCTCCATCGGCGTAGTGCAGTAGCGCTATCCTTGCAGAGCGGTTAGGATCGTACTCAATGGCAGCCACTTTAGCCGGCACTCCCCACTTGTCTCTCTTAAAGTCAATAATTCTGTATCTGCGCTTGTGTCCACCACCCCTGAAGCGAACGGTTATCCTTCCCTGGTTATTCCTTCCGCCTGTAGACTTTAAGGGTACCGTTAGGGACTTCTCAGGCTCATCCTTCGTTATCTCCTCAAAGGTGGAGACCGTCATAAAACGCCTTCCAGGGGAAGTTGGTTTATACCTTTTTATACCCATAGCTAATCAGCCCTCCTCAGATGCTCTCAAAGAACTCTATGGTATCACCTTCTCTCAACTT
>JALWBK010000157.1:0-3005 GCA_027037155.1 bacterium
GTTTAATGGAAGCAGATCTTTCCGGGGAGTTTAGGCCCAACGATTATGTGGATGGAGCCGATTTGTTGCTGGCAATAATGAAGTTGCGTAACGTTCTGAAATCTTATTAGAGAAAAGGAGGTGTGGTTATGTTAAAGAGGATAATTTGTGTCATCGGATGTCTGCTGTTAACAGTTTCTTTGGTTAAGGCTCAGGGCTGGGAAGAGATCACCACTCCAGTGAAGATATTTGAAGAAGGTTATATCCAGGTTATAGGCATTTCCGAAGAGGGTCAGAGCAGATTCAGAGCCATAAGGGCAGCGGAAGTGGATGCGCAGAGAAAGCTTCTTGAGATAGTTCAGGGACTTACGTTACATGGTGAGACCACCATTAAAGATGGAATGCTTCAGAGCGATGTGGTTAGAACGACTGTACACGGATTTTTGCGTGGCGCCGTAAAGTGTGGAGAGAAGTATTATCGTGATAGAGGTTACGCAGAGGTTTGTATGCGTCTCTATATCAGAGGAAGAGGTGGTATGTACGATGTGATACTGCCCCTTTTGAAGGAGGAGAAGCTCATCAAGAGCGAGCTTCCTGAGTATAAACCCAAGCTGATTCCTAAGGTGATGCCTCAGCCGGAAACTCAACCTCCTGCGGAAGTTAAACCTGAAGCCCCTCAGCCGCCCGTTGCGCCTCAGCCTGAAGCTAAACCTACCGTTGAGAAAAAGCCGGAGGTTGCCGCACCTTCCAAGATAGAGGTTCCCTATGATGGTCTTATCGTTGATGTGAGGGACTTTAACTTCAAGCCTGCGTTGGTAAACAGGATTATCACGGATAAAAAAGAGGTGGTTTTTGATCCTTCCAAGATAGCCAGCAATATCTTGGTGGAAAGGGGTTGCGGCGGTTTTACCACAGATCTGGGTAAGGCAAAGGCACTCCTTTCATCTTGGGGATCCAAGAATCCAATGGTGGTTAAGGCCATTGGCGTTTACAAGTATACAGATGCAGAGGTATCCTCTGACGATGCTGCTGCCATCTACGTTCACAACCAGAAGAGCAACTTCTTGGCTGAGGCCAAGGTTGTGTTCTTGCTGAAGTAAGCCCTCTCGGCCGCAGGTCTTTGCCTGCGGCCATTCTTTTTATCCTATGAGATTCGTTATTTTCATATCCTTGGTTTTTGTTGTTTCCTGTAACTATCTTGAGGACGAGATGTTTCTTCAGCCTTATTTTAAGCAGCAAAGGAGAGGGTTTGTTTATCTCAATGAACTCGATGCCAAGGTGAAGGATTTGGCAGAATGTGCTTTGCCTCAGGATAAAAACATTAAAGCGGTGAAGATTTCTGTTGTCGCTGGTAGTAACTGGAAGGATAGGCGATTTGAGGAGGCACTGAGGGATAGGCTTGTGGGTTTTCTTAATGGGCGCACTGTACGAGTGAGCAGCAATGCAACTTGTAGCTTGAATCTTTACTACGACTGGGTTGAGGACGATTATGTGAAGTTGTCTTTAACACTAAATTGCTCTAATACCGAACCCAAGACCTGTAAACGCTTTGTTAGGGTGAGAAGGTGATGGATAAGTGGCTGAATTTGGATTGGAGAGATCTCTTTTGTGAGGCTCTTCGTTTGAATTTAAGCATGGGATGCTTTTTTGAGTTTTGCTCTATAATAAATGCAAAAAGCGGCTTGTGTGACAGGGGATGTGCCTTTTGTGCCCAGGCTTATCCAGATAGGACCAAAGCCCCCGTGTATCCCCTGGTGTCTGTGGAGCAGATGTTAGAAGGAGCAAAAGCGGCTAAAAGCATAGGGGTTTTGAGATACAGTATAGTGACCAGTGGTAAGGGCATAAAGGATGCTGAATTGGAGAGAATATTAGAAGCGGTAAAGAGGATAAGAAGCGAGGTTGGCATTAAAGTTGATGTCTCTTTGGGGATACTTTCGCGAGAGCAGCTTCGTGCCTTAAAGGAAGCCGGTGTAGAGAGGATTCACCACAACCTTGAGACTTCAGAGCGATTCTACCCAGAGGTCACCACCCGTATAAACTGGAGGGATAAATTCAATTTCGCAATGATGGTAAAGGAAGAAGGGCTTGAGCTTTGTTGTGGAGGTCTTTTTGGCCTTGGAGAAGACGAGATTGATTGGAAGCTTTTGGCTGATGCGCTGTCGGTGCTTGAACCTGAATCTGTTCCGATCAACTATCTCATCCCCATTCAAGGTACACCCCTTGAGGGAGATTCTCGTTTGACACCTGTGGACTGTGTAAGGATAGCATCTTACTTCAGGCTAAGATTGCCTAAGTCAGAGATAAGGATCTGTGGGGGTAGAGAATACAATCTACGAGAACTACAGTCTTTAGCTGCCTTAGTGGTCAATGGCTTTATGGTAGGTGGCTATCTCACAAGGCCTGGTAGAGATCCTTTGTTGGATCGTCAGCTGATCAGGGATTTGGGACTGGAGCTGGTGGAATGCTCTTCTTGACATGTAAATGTACCCTGCCTATAAACTTCCACTGCAGAGTTAGCCAAGCGGGAGTGGCGGAATTGGAAGACGCGCCGGACTTAGGATCCGGTGCCCTTGGGGCGTGCGGGTTCGAGTCCCGCCTCCCGCATTATTTGACCTTCTTTTCAAGTATTCTTATGAGTCCTTTAAACCCCTTGCGGGCAATGATGCGGTTTATCTGTATTCTGTAGTTGTTAACCATGCTTATTCCTTCAATAAGGACGTCATATATAAACCACTCGCCGCTGTGTTGGGATAGCCTGCATGTGATGGGGATCTTTTGCCCTTTGGTGGTTATGAGGGTCATGTCAACGGTGGCAATCCCGTCTTGAATGCTCTCTTTCTTGTATACGATCTTCTCGCCAGAGTACTTGAGGAACTTTCTCGCGTACACCTTCTCTATGAATTCCTTAAACAGCTGTTGGAAATGTTTGAATTCATCAGGTTTAACCTTTTTGTAATGCACACCTAACACAAGTTTTGCCACATAAGGCCAATCTATGGCTTTGTCTAAAATGTTCTTTATCTTTT
>JALWBK010000157.1:3015-4654 GCA_027037155.1 bacterium
GCTTTTTGTTGGTTGCAGTTGTGATAACTTTGTCTATGTGGGTTTTCACCACCTCAAGGGGTGAGAGGGCTGCTGAAGCTTGACAGACGCTTATGAACAACAGGATCAGTAATAACGCTACAGCTTTTCTCATGATGCTACTCCTTTATCAGTTCTCTTCTGTGCTGAAAGTACATGTTTCTTATTGAAAGATACGGATCAAAGGAGTCCTGCTTTATCTCGTCGTACTGGTCTGGATTGAAGGAGAACTGATTGAACTTCTGGAAGGCTTTTATACCAATGTATACCCAGCCCGATACCATGTAGAAGATGGGATCAATGAAGGAGTCAACAACCTCTCCGGTTGTGTCTCGTACGCAGGATGGTCCTGCTACCGGCCATTCAATGTAGGAGATTTCTCCTACTCCATAGACTCCGAGGGTCTGACCAAAGTCCTCATCGTCTCTGGGAAGGTTAAACCATTTCTCTGCAGGATCAAAGAGGCCTCCCACACCTATAGTGGTGTTGGCTAAGAACCTTGCGAATTCTTTTATGAATTTTTTGAACTTGAGCTGTAGAAGATCATTTATCATTCTTACAGGCGTGAATAGGTTATGCAGGAAGTTATCCAGCGATCTCCTCACAGGCTCAGGTACAACCTTGGAGTATCCCTTTGCGGCAGGACGCAGTACCCAGTAGTATAGCTTATCGTTGACATTGAATACTGCTCTGTTCACCGGCTCTATCGGATCTGGCATTGATATAGCTTCGGGATTTTCTACCACTTCTTCTATCTCAGAAGGGTTGGTGGCGGATTCCTCAGCGCTTTTAGCCACATTGCAAAGCAAACTGTTGAAAGCAAAAATTATAGCAAACCAGAGGATTAATGTACGCTTCATCTTTACTCTCCCTCTAAGGAGTCTTCCTTTTCCCCTGGACTACCAAAGATCATCTTGGATATGGCGTCTTCCAAGTTGAACGCAGGCTGCGTTTGGACGATGCACTGTCCATTTTTAAGGTACTTTTCGGAGGCGCCAGGTGATATCTCCACATACTTTTCACCGATGAGCCCTTTTGTTTTTACGGCTGCTATAGCATCCTCCTGTATTTTAACATCGGAGTTTATAAGTAACCAGACCTTTGCCATATAATCTTTGTCCAGCTCTATCTTTTTAACTCTTCCTATCTCAACTCCTGCAATCTCCACGCTGGCACCCTCTTTTAGCCCTCCTATGTTGGTGAACTTGGCACAGAGAAGGGTGCCTCTGCTTCCTATGACCTCCATTCTGCCCAGTTTTATAGAGAGGTAGCCAAGACAGAGTATGCCTATAACCATAAAGACGCCTACGGATAGCTCAATGTAGAACCTTTTGTTATCCATCATTCCTCTCCACACCCATTTTTATACGGCAGCTTTCCATTGCAGCCTCTATAAAGCTTTTCACCCTTGGATCTTCGCTCTTCATGATCTCTTCGGGGGTTCCGTGGAATATAATTTTCCCCTCCCACAGCATGGCCACTCTATGCACCAAGGAGAATACCTCTGGAATCTCGTGTGATACTATGATTCCAGTGAAGTGGGTGCGCTCGTAGGTCTTTTTTATGAGCTCGTTTATAGAATTTGCAGTCAGTGGATCCAGACCGGTGGTGGGCTCGTCAA
>JALWBK010000157.1:4664-9005 GCA_027037155.1 bacterium
TCTTTTTCTCATCCCTCCCGATAGCTCTGCAGGGTATTTATCTTCAAAGCCAGAAAGTCCCACCAGCTCAAGCTCGTGCATCACCTTTTCTCTTATCTTTTCCTCGCTCAGCTTGGTCTTTTCTCTAAGGGGGAAGGCAACGTTGTCATACACTGTGTATGAATCAAAGAGGGCTCCACCTTGGAACAAAAATCCGAATTTGTCCCTCAGTTTTTCGAGACTCCTTCCTTTGCACTTAGCCACATCGACACCGTCAACGTACACCGTTCCCATCTGTCCTTTCATAAGTCCGACGATGTGCTTTAACAGCACACTCTTTCCCACACCGCTTTTTCCTATTAAAGCTAAGACTTCGCCCTTCTTGATTTCTAAGTTTACACCATCAAGTACCTTCTGTTTTCCCAACCAGCTATGTAGGTTTACAACCTTTATCATGGCTAAAATAGTAATGATGTAAGAACGTAATCTCCTATGAGTATGAGAACCGATGAGACAACAACGGCTCTCGTGGTTGCTTTACTGACCCCTTCTGCACCGTATCCGGTGTAGTATCCGCAATAGCAACAGGTCCATGTTACCAAAAGTCCAAAGGCAATGGACTTGTAGGTGCCATGCAGGATCTCCTGCATGTCTACAAAGCTTTTCATCTCTCCAAAGTAGGTACCCGGGCTCAAGCCCAAAAGCTTCACTCCTACCAAATAGCCTCCGTATATCCCTGTTACGTCAAAGAGAGCGGCAAGAAGCGGGAAGGAGATAAGCCCTGCCAGTATGTTGGGGACTATCAGGTATCTGTACGGATTAAGGGCCATGAGTTCTAAGGCGTCTATCTGTTCGGTTATGCGCATTATTCCTATCTCTGCCGTCAGAGCAGAACCTGCTCTTGCGGTTATCATGAGAGCGGATATGACTGGGCCCAGCTCCCTTATCATAGACAGTGCTACAGTGGGACCAAGAAGGGCTTCTGCCCCAAACTTTTTCATGGCGTAGAAAGTTTCCAGCGCAAGGACCATACCCGTGAAGGTTCCCGTAAGGGAGACAATGGTAATGGAGCGGCTTCCAATAAAGTAGATCTGTTTAATGAGTCTTTTTACTTTTAAGGGTGGGGTAAAGGTCCACAAGATGGTGTTGGCCAAAAATAATCCTGCTCTTCCTAGTGTAAGTACCGGAGTCAAACTCCAGCGACCGATTAGGGCTAAAAGCTGCAGCATCCTTTCACCTCGGGTATCATTAGAAAAACATAATAAATTGGACAAGGCAATACATTGCTTGCATTGTTGCTTTGGTCAGGGTAATTTTCTTCACGATAAGTTTCTGTTTTTGGAGGTTGTGATGAGGAAGTTATTTATGGTGGGGCTTTTGGCCATTGGGTTGAGTTTGCCTGTAATGGCTATGCCCGGTAAGGGTCTTTCGAAGGGTCGTATGGGTATGCACTCAAGGCATCGGCTTATGAGGATGTACTGTGAGGAGAATCCAAAGAGTGTGGCCTGCGCCAAGATGAGAAAGATTATGCAGGAATGTCGGGAAAAGATAAGAAACGCCAGGCAGATGTTAATATCTGAAATGAGAGGATACTGTCAGGCAAATCCGAAGGCCAGGTTCTGTAAAGCTCTGGAAAGAGTGCACGGTGGCGTGAAAGGCGGCGTTAAGTAGTTTACATCTCTTCTTCCTCTTCAATCTCTGAGTTGATGGCGTCTAAATAGTTTTCGTACTCTTCTGGAGGCATGAGTCTTTGCAGTTCGTCGGGATCGCTCATGCGGATGATCATTATCCATCCGTCGCCGTAAGGGTCCTCGCTCAAAAGTGATGGGTTGTCTTGAAGCATCTCATTTACCTCTATTATCTCTCCGCTTACCGGCGAGTAGACGTCCATGGTGCCCCTAATAGATTCAACTGAGCCAACCACTTCCATTTGGGAAACCTCGGCGCCAATAGAGGGAAGTTCTACGTAAGTTATCTCTCCCAGCTCTTGAACGGCAAACTCAGAAAGACCCACAGCTATGGTCTCCTCGTCTTCTATTCTTGCCCACGAATGTTCTTTTGTATAGAGGATCTCTTCTCTTTCCATTGTCCAAATACCTCCTCAACAAATTTTTTCGCTTCTTCCTTAGTTTTTATTATACCCTCAGTTTGAGCTTCTAAAAGGGCTTCTAATATTTTTCCTACCATGGGACCAGGACCTATGCCCAGCATCTTCATTACGTCGTGGCCGTTTAGCAAGGGCTTTTGCAGAGATTCGCTTTTTGTGAAGGTGATGTAGAAATCCAGCATCTGGATTGCATACGGGAACAAGTAATAAAGGCCGAGATCTCCAGAGCTTGCGTAGGAATCGGATAGGGAGAGGAATACCGTGAGCACTCCTTTTTCTTTTAGCTTCCTGAAGAATCTGCCCTTTGCTCTGTCGGTGATCTCTCCAGCTCTGGCGAGAAGGTGAAGCCTCATGTGGTTTTCTACTAAAATTGAGGCAAGCTGACAGCTTTTGGTGGAAAAGCAAAGTTTCTGCAGTGTCTTTTCTGCTATTTTTGCTCCTATCTTGTCGTGTTCCCAAAAGGTGTATTTGCCATTTCTTACGGCAAATGTTTTGGGTTTGCCCACATCGTGTAGCAGCGCCGAGAGCTTTAAAACCTCTCTGGCTGACACACCGTGTTCGGTGTTGGCGTTTAATGGCTCTATTATGTTTTCATCTTCAAAGATGGCGGGGATAAAGTTTATCAAGATCTCACAGCACCTGTAACAATGGATCAGGTGTTCCCTCAAATCTCTTCCAAAAAACTTTCCCTGAAAAAGCCCTCTACATTCCTTCAAGGGTGGAAAGATCACATCTAAGAGATTTGTTTTTGCCATCTTGAGTATGGCTTTACTTGAGATGGGATGGGAAAGTATTTTTATAAGCTCGTCTTTTACCCTTTCAGGAGCAGCTTTGCTTAAATGTGGAGCAAGTTGGGAGATAGTTTCTTCTGTCTTTTTCTCTATCCTGAAAGGGTGAGTTAGCCATATTCTGATGCCCCTTAAGAGCCTTATGGGATCGGCTAAGAGATTCTCGCAGGATATGGCTCTGATAACGCCTTTTTTTACGTCTTCTGTTCCTTGTAATGGGTCAATAATACAGTTACTCTTTAGGTCGTAGGCTATGGCATTTACGGTATAGTCTCTGGCTTTTAGATCTTCAATTATGTCTCTACCCTGGCATCTGGATATATCTAAGGTGAGCTCTTTATAGATGCACCGGTATATCCCTCGTTCCTCGTCTAAGGGAAAGCAGTTTCCTGGGATTACCTCTTTGGGGTCTTTTTCTATCACTATGTCTATGTCGTTGGAGTGTATACCCAAGAGGCTGTCCCTTATGTGTCCGCCGACGACGTATACCTTTTCGCATCGTGCGAGCAGTTTTCTTATGGGTTCAATCTCTGTATATTTCATGGTACGAGCTATTACACATGGTGGGAGGCTAAGTAAATATGAAGGACAGGATCGAGCCTGTAAGGCTTTTGATCATGGATGTGGATGGAGTTTTGACTGATGGGAGGATAGTTCTTGATGACAGTGGAAACGAGCTCAAGTTCTTTGACGTGAGGGACGGACACGGTATCGTTATGCTTCACAGAATAGGTGTTGAGTCTGCTATAATCACAGGTAGAAGTTCTAAGGTTGTGGAAAGAAGGGCTAAAGAGCTTGGTATAACCTATGTGTATCAGGGGATACACGATAAGCTGGAGGCTTATGAGGAGTTGAAAAGGCGCGTTGGCTTAGAAGATAGGGAGATAGCTTACGTTGGCGATGATGTGGTAGATATGCCTGTGATGGCGAGGGTGGGTTTTGCGGTGGCGGTGGCCGATGCCCATCCGGAGGTTATCAAAATTGCCCATTATGTTACTAACGCCAAAGGAGGAAGGGGAGCCGTAAGGGAGGTGACAGAGCTGATAATCAGGGAGAAGGGTAAGTGGGATGAGATAATGCAAAGGTACCTGAGATGAAGAGATGGTTTTGGGCGCTTTTGGTGGTTTTGGGGCTGTTGGTTGTTCTTTCAGTGAGAAAGGGTGTGGAGTATTACAGAGATTTTAGAAGGTTTTCTTCTAAAGTGAGAGTTGAGCAGATAGGGAAAGCAGGGGCACTTGTGGTAACCTCTAAGGGGAGCAGAGGAGGAAGCTGGCGTCTTGAGGCTAAGGTGGGAAACGTTATTGGGACAGAGATTGTTATGAAGGATGTTCATATTGTTTATTGCCCTAAAGAATCCACTTCCTGCGTGGATATTACCGGTGTTAAGGGCACTTTTGATCGCAAAAAGAGAAGGGGAAAGCTTGAGGGGAATGTGGTTGTTCGCACGAATGAGTGGAAAATAACCTC
>JALWBK010000158.1:0-1738 GCA_027037155.1 bacterium
GTTTGTCTCTACCACTAAGAGGCTTGACATAAAGCTACCCAAAGCAAAAGCCGGTACATCCAAACCTATGAAAAAGACCTATGAGATAGACATAACTAAGGATCGCAGGATTTACCTAAACGGCAAGGAGATTTCTCTTTCTCAGCTTGATTTGATCCTTCAGGCTGACAAGGATATTCCAAAGAAAAGCGCTTTAATAAAGGCTGATAAAAGAATTCCTTACGGCTTTGCCATCAAGGTAATGGGCATTCTCAAGGCCAATGGCGTTGAGAACATCGGAATAGCGGTGAGGAAGTAGCTGTTTATCTATCGCTAATTTTGCATTCATCCCTTAATCCTTGAATGTACACTTTACAATCCAAGTCTTGATCTCCACTTGAGCTCTTTTCAAAGAATTGATTGAAATTATACCGGCATAGGTAATCTGAAGTGAATTTACAAAACCATCTATTGGGGTAGACTTCAATTGTATTGTCTTGTTGTAGGAGTAAGTTACTTACGCAATTCGTACTTCCAGAACTCTTTAGGTATTGTGTGCCACGACGGTAGAATTTAGCTTTCCAACAATAAACTTTTGGTTCGTTCGTTATTTTACAATCCCTTTTGTCGGTGTTGCATAATACGTACACTTTGCAATCGTTATCGGCGTCTGAATCCTGAAGATTTATGCTCATTACTGGAGTGCCCCGACAGTTAGATCTGGTATAAAGGTAAACGTATTTAGAGTTCCTTATGGTAAAGCTTTTATCAAATCTGCTGCTGCTTAATCTTTCGCAGGATCCGTCTACAAAGGCTGATTCTATATAGTCGCCACTGTAAGAAGCCTGTATGATTCTGAATGTGTAGCGTGTACAACTTCCACTCCCTCCGCCACCTCCTCCACCACCGCTACCGCCACCTCCTCCACTGGCGGCTCCAGTAGAAGGATTGACTGTTAGTACTGTAGTTGTGGTGTAGGTATGGTCGCAGGAATCGGTGGCTTGGATAGTGAGTTGATATGTTCCGGCAGTTCCGTTGTTAGGAACACCTGAAATTGTGCACTTATTATCTGTGCATGATTTGGTAAGTCCATCTGGAAGGGTTCCGTTTACCTGTAAGTTCGGTGTTACTCCCCCCACAGCGTATAGCGTTGCTGAGTAATTTTTGCCTTCTACAGCGTAAGGCAAAAAGGTTGGTTCAACTTTCAAAGGCTGTGGGAGTACAGGTATGGTAAAGGTTTTGTTTACAGTATTGTTGACTGCATCAGAAACTTCAACTGTTAACTCAATGCTGGCGTTGCAGGAGTCTAAGGTGCCTGGAGAGCCTGAATAGAGATCAACGGTTCCTGTTATGGTTCCTGTTTGGGCGTTAACTTCCAGTCCGTTTGCGCTTCCCGTCCAAGTATATGGGGGTTTTCCCCCAGTAACTGAAAGTTGATAGGTGTAAGGGGTATCTTCTGTGGCGGCGGGTAGTATTTCGGGAGATGTGATTTTTAGCATTTCACATTGAGCCTTTTCCCTTAGTTCGGCAAGGGTGACCCACTTGACAACGTCATCGTACTCTTCTGGTCTGAGGAAATCACCAGAATAAGCATCAACGGAGGGTAGTACATCAAACACTTTTACGGTGATTCCAGTAGTGGTATCAATTCCGGTTTGTATGTTGTAGTTCCCATCTCCGCTTATTATTGCAAAAGCGACATCCTTTATCTCGTCTTTTGAAGAGCAAGAGGTATCGTGACATATCCACACCTTTAAGT
>JALWBK010000158.1:1748-8973 GCA_027037155.1 bacterium
CCTTTAAGTTTGACATCTTTTTGCCACAGTATCCGTTGGGACCTGTTAGAGAAGAATCGTAAATGTATAACAGAGGCTTGCCGTAGGCGTCTTTGCTGTTTCTAACTACGGAAGGGAAGGTGGAGTTATCGGGCAAATAGCCATGAGATTGAGCATAGCCTATTACAGATTCTACAGCTGCATCTACTATTTCTCTGGTCTGGTAGAGTTTTGCCCTCTTCACAAGCGTTCCAACCATACCCACGCCAAGCCCCAGAAGTATCCCAATTATGACCAGAACTATAGCGAGTTCTATTAAGGTTAGACCGTTTCTCTTCATGGCGACCTCCATTTAAAGTTTAACTTTAAAAAGCCTTGGTGGTCAATAAAGTATCCTTGCCAGAGAACGGCTATTTTTATATTGTATGAGCTCGGAAGGGCGTGAGGGCTGGTGCCCTCCCCGGACTTCAAATCCGGTGGGACCGTCGGAAAGGGCGGTCCGGTGGGTTCGATTCCCATGCCCTTCCGCCATCTGCACGTCACTCCAATCCAAGTATTTCCAGGAAGGCCCCCTAAAATTCCTGAATTGTAAACTTGATTTTGTTCATCTGTGTTGCTAAATGAAAGCAAATGATATTAAGCGAGACTTAAAAGGAGGCTAAAGATGGTTATAGACACCCATTCTCAGTTGTGGACTGAAGAAGCCTTGGAAACCTTTCCTGATTTTATGTTGGAGTCTTATCAAAAAATGTTTGGTGAGCATCTGACCCCCTCTTTGGAAGATACTATCAAAGACATGGACGAGGCTGGGGTTGACAAGGCGGTTATTGTGGCGGTGGATGCAGAGACAACCTTTGGTTTTAAAACGCCCAACGAGCTGGTTGCCGAGGCTGTTAAGAAGTATCCCGATAGGCTCATAGGCTTTGCAGGTGTTGATCCCAGAAAGGGTAAGCTTGCTTTGGATGAGCTTGAGTATGCAGTCAAAGAGCTTGGTATGAAGGGATTGAAGTTTATACCTCATCTTAACGAGTTGAGGACCAACGACCCCCTGTTCTATCCCATATATGAGCTGGCCCAGGATCTTGGCATCCCTGTACTTTTTCATACAGGTACCCAGTACCACGCAGGTACGAGGCTTAAGTACTGCCATCCCATTGACTTAGACGATGTGGCGGTTGACTTTCCCAGGTTGAAGATCGTTGCTGCCCACTTTGGGTGGCCTTGGGTTGGCGATGCCATTGCTTTGGCCATGAGGCATGAGAATGTGTATCTCAATGTTGCAGGATGGGCCCCCAAACACTATCCGGAGATGCTTATTAAGTACATGAACGGTCCTTTGAAAGAGAAGGTTCTGTTTGGTTCCGATTATCCTCTCGTTTCCAGAAAGCGCATAATAAAGGAGTTGCAGCAGCTTCCGCTTAAACCTCAGGTGTTGGAGAATCTTTTGAGCAATAATCCCAAGCGGTTTTTGGGTATAGAAGACTGATAAGGGAGGGGTGTGATGTTTTCCAAGGTGCTTATAGCCAACAGAGGTGAGATTGCATGCAGGGTTATCAGAGCCTGCAAAGAATTGGGTATTAAGACAGTGGCTGTTTACTCTGAGGCCGATAAAGAGGCCTTGCACGTGAAGATGGCCGATGAGGCCTATCTCATAGGTCCTCCTCCTGCGGCTCAGAGCTATCTGAACATGGATAAGATTATTGAGGTGGCAAAGAATGCTGGTGCGGAGGCTATCCATCCTGGATACGGGTTCCTCGCTGAGAACTCCACCTTTATTCGGAAGGTTCAGGAGGCCGGACTTGTCTTTATAGGGCCCAATCCCGAGGCAGTGGAGGCCATGGGCTCAAAGATTGAAGCACGTCAAACCATGCAGAAAGCGGGTGTTCCTGTGGTGCCTGGTACCACAGAAGGAATCAGTGATTTGGAGGAGGCGAAGCGCATCGCCAACGAGATAGGCTATCCTGTTATGGTGAAGGCGTCTGCCGGCGGTGGTGGTATTGGTATGCAGATAGCTAAAAACGATGCCGAATTGGAGCAGGCCTTTAAGATGTGTCAGATGAGGGCCAAGGCCTACTTCGGTGATCCTACCCTTTACATAGAGAAATACATTGAGCAGCCAAGACATATAGAGATACAGGTTCTGGCAGACAAGCACGGTAATGTGATCCACGTGAACGAGAGAGAGTGTTCTATTCAGAGAAGACACCAAAAGGTGATAGAGGAGTCCCCCTCTGTGGTGGTTACCCCTGAGCTGAGAGAGAAGATGGGAGAGGCGGCTAAGAGGGCTGCCGAGGCCATAAACTACGACAACGCCGGAACAGTAGAGTTCCTTGTGGATAAGGATCTGAACTTCTACTTCTTGGAGATGAATACCCGTATTCAGGTGGAGCATCCTGTGACGGAGATGACCACCGGTATAGACTTGGTTCAGTGGCAGATAAAGATAGCTGCCGGTGAAGAGCTCACTCTGAAGCAGGAGGATGTGAAGATAAACGGCCATGCCATTGAGTGTCGTATCTACGCTGAGGATCCCGATAAGAACTTTATGCCCTCGCCAGGTACCATAACCAAGTTGGTTTGGCCTGAATACGAGTGGCTCAGGATAGATCACGGAGTTTACGAGGGCTTTACCGTTACCCCCTTCTACGATCCCATGATCGCGAAGATGATCGCCTGGGGCAAGGACAGAGAGGAGGCCCGTTTGAGGATGATTGAGGCGTTGAAAAACACCGTTATTGAGGGAGTGAAGACAAATATACCGTTCCATCTTGAAGCGCTTCAGCATCCGTTGTTTATTGAAGGGAAAACGTATACAAGTTTCATTAGCGACATGAAAAAATAAAACAGGAGGTACAGAGATGGCAGAGATTATTTCCCCCATGGCAGGAGTGGTGGCTGAGGTGAAGGTTAAGCCTGGAGACACTGTGGAGCCCGGGCAGGAGCTCTTCATCATGGAGTCCATGAAGATGATGATTCCTTTAGAGGCCGACAAGGGAGGAGTGGTGAAAGAGGTGAAGGTGAATGTTGGGGATTTTGTGAATGAAGGGGATGTGGTGATAGTGCTGGAGGATTAGTTATGAGCTTTGTTCTAAAGGAGAAGAGGGATTTTGTCCTTCTTCTCACCCTCAATCGTCCTGAGATGATGAACGCCCTTAATCTCCAGACGTTGCTGGAGTTGAGGTCCGCTTTGGAGGAGGTTTGGTTTTCACGGGATGTCCGCGTTTTGATTATCACCGGTGCAGGGGAGAAGGCCTTTTGTGCTGGAGCTGACCTGAAGGAAAGGGAGAGGATGAGCGAGATTGAGGTGAAGAACTACATAAAGACCATTAGAGACACCTTCACCATGATTGAGGACATCCCGAAACCTGTTATCTGTGCCATAAACGGGTACGCCTTTGGTGGTGGTTTGGAGATGGCCCTTGCCTGTGACATCAGAATAGCGGCGGATACAGCCAAGATGGGACTTACCGAAACAAGCCTTGCCATTATCCCGGGAGCAGGTGGCACGCAGCGTCTTCCAAGGGTGGTGGGCAAAGCCAAGGCTAAAGAGCTGATCTTCACGGCAAGGAGGATAGATGCCCAAGAGGCCTACCGTATAGGGCTGGTCAATGAGGTGGTTCCGAGAGAGAGACTCCTTGATAGGGCCTTTGAGATAGCCTCAGAGATAGCCCAGAATGGGCCTTTGGCTGTGGAAGCGGCCAAGTTTGCTATCAACCGTGGTTCTGAGGTGGATCTCAAGACGGGCCTTGAGATTGAGTCTAAGGCTTACGATACGCTTATCCCCACCAAGGACAGAAGAGAGGGGCTTTTGGCCTTTAAGGAGAAGAGAAAGCCCAACTATGTGGGCGAGTAGGAGGTAGGTCATGAGTGAGAAGAAGACAAAGGGACAGATACTGTGGGAATTGAAAGAGAAGATAAAGCAGATGGGACCTGAGCGCCATAAGAAGCGCATAAAGGAGCAGGGTAAGCTCCTATGCCGTGAGAGGTTGCAGATACTTTTGGATCCCGAGCCCATAGTTGAGGACGGAATGCTGGCTGCCTGTTTGGAGGAGGAGCTTCCCGCTGATGGTGTTGTTACGGTGCTTGGTAAGATAAACGGACGTGATGTATGTGTTATGGCGAATGATTTCTCGGTGAAGGCCGGTTCCTGGGGTCCTCGTACTGTTGAGAAGATTATTCGCATTCAGGAAACGGCCATGCGCCTTCGCATTCCGATGATCTACCTGGTGGACTCGGCGGGGCTTAGGATTGATTACCAGATACATTGCTTCCCCGGTAGGCGCCATGCAGGTAGGATATTCCATCTTCAGGCCTTGATGTCTGGTATGGTGCCTCAGATATGCCTTCTTTCTGGTCCTTCTGCGGCGGGAGGTGCCTACATTCCCACCTTCTGTGATGTGATTATATGTGTGGACAAGCTTGGAGCCATGTACCTTGGGTCTCCGAGAATGGCAGAGGTCACCATTGGAGAGAAGGTGACCATTGAGGAGATGGGTGGATCAAGGCTTCACTGTGAGGTTTCTGGTGTTGGTGATGTTTTGGTGCAGACAGAAGAAGAAGGTCTTCAGAAGATAAAGGATTATCTCTCTTACTTCCCGCAGCACTGCTTTGAGAAGCCTCCAGTGGCTGAACCTAAGGAGCCTGAAAAGGATCCTGCTGAGCTTGAGAAGATCATACCTGAAAACCAAAACGTACCCTTTGATATGTACGAGGTTATCTGGCGCATAATAGATGCCGGCTCTTGGTTTGAGATGAAGGAGCTGTGGGCAAGGGAGATAATAACTGGTTTTGCCAGGATAAACGGTAAGCCCGTTGGCATCATTGCCAATCAGCCCAAGGTGAAGGGTGGCGTGCTCTTTGTGGACTCGGCAGATAAGGCCTGTAGGTTCATAAGGCTGTGCGATGCCTTCAACATTCCCATTCTCTTTCTGATGGATGTGCCTGGATTCATGATCGGTAGCGCCGTGGAAAGGGAAGGAATTCTGCGTCACGGTTGTAAGATGCTTTACGCTGTCTCTGAGGCCACTGTGCCCAAGATCTCCGTGGTGGTGAGAAAGGCCTACGGTGCTGGCCTTTACGCCATGTGTGGCCCGTCCCACGAGCCCGATGCGTGTATAGCTCTACCTACAGCCTTAGTGGCGGTTATGGGACCTGAGGCTGCGGTAAATGCCGTTTTCTACAACAAGATACAGGAGATCAAAGATCCTAAGGAGCGCTTCCAGTTTGTTAAGCAGAAGCAGGAGGAGTACAGAGATCAGGTGGATATCTATAAACTGGCCGATAACTTGGTGATTGACGATATGGTGCCTGCTTGGGAGCTGAGGAACGAGCTGATTAAACGCTTCTCCTTCTACGAGAACAAGCCAGGTGAGCTGAGATATCCTAAGAAGCACGGAGTCATGCAGGTTTAGTTTTATGAAAAAAGTCTTGACAATAATAAAACTAAATGCTATTCAGTGGCAGAAACCATTTTTAGGAGGTTCGTTATGGCAGTGGGGATTGTAGGTTACGGAAGTTATGTGCCCCGGTACCGCATCAAGGTGGAAGAGATAGCCAAGCAGTGGGGAGATGATCCTGAGAGCATTAAGAATGGACTTTTGCTTTACGAGAAGACCGTGCCGGGTATGGATGAGGACACCATTACTATCTCTTACATGGCGGCAAAGTATGCTCTTCAGAGAGCAGGGATTGATCCCAAGGAGATAGGTGCCCTCTATATTGGTTCTGAGTCCCATCCTTACGCGGTTAAGCCTTCCGGTACCGTTGTGGCAGAAGCATTGGGGATTACCCCGGATGTGCATATCGCGGACTTTGAGTTTGCATGTAAGGCCGGTTCTGAGGCTATGTTTGTGGCTTACTCCCACGTTAAGTCTGGCAATATGAAATACGCCATGGGTATCGGTGCGGATACCTCTCAGGGTGCTCCTGGAGATGCCCTTGAGTACTCCGCTGCTGCTGGTGGTTCCGCCTTTATCTTTGGAACCGAGAACTTGGTGGCTGAGGTGGTGGAGACCTACTCCTTCACTACCGATACCCCCGACTTCTGGAGAAGGGAGCACGAGTTCTATCCCCAGCACGCTGGAAGGTTCACTGGTGAGCCTGCTTACTTCAGGCACGTGCTCTCCTGTGCAAGGGCTTTGATGGAGAAGGCTGGCATGAAGCCTGAGGACTTTGCCTATGCTATATTCCACATGCCCAACGGTAAGTTCCCCTTGAGGGCTGGTAAGATCCTTGGATTCAAGAAGGAGCAGCTTGAGCCCGGGTGGATCGTGCCCTGGCAGGGTAACACCTATTCCGGTTCTTCACCCACGGGATTTGCTGCTACCTTGGATATAGCCAAGCCTGGCGACTACATCCTTATGGTCTCTTTCGGTTCTGGTGCTGGCTCTGACGGATTTATCTTCAAGGTGACCGAGAGAATTGAGGAGGTGAGGGACAAGGCGCCCAAATTCTGGGATATGCTCAAGAGCAACAAGATCTATCTTGATTACGGCCTCTATGCCAAGTTCCGTGGTAAGCTTATCTTGAGGCCAGAACTTTAGGAGGTGTTGATATGAGAGATGTTGCCGTTATTGGAATAGGAATGACAAAGTTCGGTGAGCTGTGGAATAAGAATCTTAGAGAGCTCTTTGTGGAGGCAGCTCTTAAAGCGATAAAGGATGCAGGAGTTGACCATATAGATTCTATGTATGTGGGATGTATGACCAGTGGTCTTTTCGCCCAGCAGGAGCACTTAGCGGCTCTTATGGCAGACTATTTGGGGCAGAAGCATGTGCCTGCCTATCGCGTTGAGTCTGCCTGTGCCTCTGGTGGACTTGCCTTCAGGCTTGGTTTTATAGAGGTGGCATCTGGTATGAGCGACATCGTGCTGGTGGGTGGCGTGGAGAAGATGCACACCGGAGCTGACTCCACAGCTTGCCTTGCAGCAGCAGCCGATGCCGAGTATGAGTCCTTCTTAGGCATCACCTTCCCCGGACTCTACGCCATGATCGCCAACGCTTACAGAGAGAAGTACAACATTCCTTTTGATAAGTTCAGGAAGCAGCTTGCTCTGGTGGCGGTTAAGAATCACGAGAATGGCTCCAAGAACCCCAACGCCCAGTTTCCCATGAAGATCACCATTGATACGGTGCTCAACTCCACTTTGGTGGCTGATCCGCTCAGGCTCTTTGACTGTTCACCTGTTACCGATGGTGCCGCGGCTGTGATACTTTGCCCTGTTGAGCTTGCTAAGAAGTACACCGAT
>JALWBK010000159.1 GCA_027037155.1 bacterium
CATTGGCGGTCAGGATACCAAGGTGATACGTTTAGATAGAAACGGTAGGTTTACTGACTTTGTAATGAACGATCGTTGTGCCGCAGGAACGGGAAGGTTCTTGGAGGTTGTGTCAAGAAGATTGGGAGTGTCTATCAAGAAGCTGGACGATTTGGCTAAAGGGTCTGCTAAAGAGATAAGCATATCCTCCATGTGTGTGGTTTTTGCAGAAAGTGAGATCGTTTCCCTCATGGCCAAAGGGGTGGCTGCTGAGGACATTGCGAGGGCTGTTTTCAAATCTGTAGCAGAAAGAGTGGCCTCTTTAGCCAAGGGTTTTGGTTTGGGAAAGAGAGTTGTGTTCACTGGAGGTGCTGCATCAAGTGAAACACTGAAAGAGATGTTGGAAAAGGCCCTTGGAGTTGACCTTATTGTACCAGCCCATTCCCAGTTTACGTGTGCTATGGGTGCTGCCCTCTTGAAGGGCAAAATAAAAAAAGCGGGGGAGAGAACCCCCGCTTAGGCTATGAGCTTTTTCTTTGCCTTCAATCTTTCCAACTGCTTCTGGTATGTGGCCCTCTCCTCCTCAGAGAGGGTGGGATCGTAGGCCTTTTTCTGGGCCTCCTGCAGATCCTGCTCTATCTCCTGGGCGTCAAGCTCTTCAGCGGTTGATGCAAACTCCACAAGCACCAGTACCTTATAGGGCCTGACCTCTGCGTAGCCCCATCCCACGGCGTACTCGTGGACTTTGCCGCCGGTAGAAAACCTCAGTATGCCCGGACGGATGGTGGTGAGTAGCGGTGTGTGCTTGGGCAATACCGTAAACTCGCCCAAACCGCCCGGTGCAGTCACATACTCAACTTCGCCTGAGAAGACCAGCTTTTCGGGCGTTGCTATCTCAAGCAGCAATCCCTTCTCCATGGTTAAGCTGCTCCTTTCTTCATCTCCTCGGCCTTCTTGATGGCCTCCTCTATGTTTCCAACCATGTAGAAGGCTGCTTCTGGAAGGTCGTCAAGCTCACCTTCAACTAACATCTTGAAGCCTTTAACCGTTTCCTCAACAGGTACGTACCTTCCGGGTCTGCCTGTGAACTGCTCGGCTACGAAGAAGGGCTGGGAGAGGAACCTCTGTATTTTTCTCGCCCTGTTAACGATGATCTTGTCGTCTTCAGAAAGCTCTTCCATACCAAGAATGGCGATGATCTCCTGCAGCTCTTTGTATCTTTGGAGAATCTCCTGTACCCTTCTTGCCACGTAGTAGTGCTCCTCACCCACTATGTTGGGATCCAGAATACGGGAGGTGGAGTCCAGGGGATCAACTGCCGGATAAATTCCCAGCTCTGCTATGCGCCTGGAGAGAACGGTTGTAGCGTCAAGGTGAGCGAAGGTGGTTGCCGGTGCAGGGTCTGTAAGGTCGTCAGCAGGCACGTAAACGGCCTGAGCAGAGGTGATGGAGCCTTTCTTGGTGGATGTAATACGCTCCTGGAGCTGTCCCATGTCCGTTGCCAGTGTGGGCTGATAACCCACCGCCGAGGGCATACGACCAAGCAGCGCAGAGACCTCGGAACCTGCCTGGGCGAACCTAAAGATGTTATCTATGAAGACCAGCACGTCTTGGCCTTCCACATCTCTAAAGTACTCGGCAACGGTGAGTCCCGTAAGAGCCACGCGGAAGCGGCAGCCGGGAGGTTCTGTCATCTGCCCGTAAACTAAGGCAGTTTTGTCAAGAACTCCGGCTTCCTGGGTCTCCAGCCAGAGGTCTGTTCCCTCTCTGGTTCTCTCACCCACTCCGATGAAGACCGAAACGCCACCGTGCTCAATGGCGATGTTTCTGATGAGTTCCATTATGATAACGGTTTTCCCAACTCCCGCTCCACCGAACATTCCTGTCTTTCCACCCTTTACGTAGGGTTCGATAAGGTCTATAACCTTTACGCCTGTTTCCAACATCTCAAGGGATGTGGACTGCTCCTCAAAAGAGGGAGCAGGTCTGTGGATAGACCAGTACTCCTTTGCATCCACCGGTCCTTTTCTGTCAACGGGAAGTCCCAACACGTTGATAACTCTACCAAGTACGCCCTTCCCTACTGGAGCCTTTATGGGACCACCTGTATCGTAAACCTTCATACCCCTCTTGAGACCCTCGGTGGGTCCCATGGCAACGCATCTTACCCTGTTGTCTCCAAGGTGCTGCTCAACTTCCAGACAAAGCTCGCCAAAGTCACCAACATCAAACCCCTCAACTATGAGGGCATTCAGAATGGCTGGGAGCTTGCCCGGTTCAAACTCCACGTCAACAACATTTCCGAGAACCTGAACAATCTTTCCGTAGTTCTTCTCCATAGTCTATCCTCCTAACCTTTTAATGCCTCAGCACCCGCCACAATCTCCAACAGCTCCTTGGTGATAGCAGCCTGGCGGGCTTTGTTGTATTCAAGGGTCAGTTTTCTTATCATCTCTTCAGCGTTCTTGGTAGCGTTGTCCATACTGGTCATTCGCGCACCGTGCTCGCTGGCCGCGGATTCCAAAAATACCCTATACATTTGGGTTCTGAGATGAAGGGGGAGAAGCTCTTTTAGTACCTCGTCTTTAGAGGGTTCGTATATGAAGTCAACGGGAACGTCCCCTTCCCTCAGCTCCATAGGCTTTATAGGAACAAAGGGTTCAACCACAACTTCCTGTCTGATAGCCGATTTGAACTCGTTGTATAGCACGTAAACGGCATCGTATTTGCCAGAGGTGTAGCTTTCGGCAATGT
>JALWBK010000160.1 GCA_027037155.1 bacterium
CCATCCCCCTTCGTCTTTGGAAGGTACCTTTCAGCCCTTCGCAGAAGCACAAATGAAGAAAGCGCCAGAACAAACGCCCTGTGGTTCTTAGCAAGCGTTCTCTGGGAAGAAGGCTTTTTAGAACCGAATAGTACCCTTGAAGATTTCATCAGAAGAAGGCATAGCGATAACCTCAAAGCCATCTGGAAAACTATAAAGAGGAGGTTAAGGGCCCTTGAAGGTAAAGGTTAAGGTAGAAGCAAGAGGAAAGCGGCCTGAGTACATGAGCAAGGGAGCAAGCGGGTTTGACATAAGCGCCAACATAGAAGAGCCCATAACACTAAATCCGGGTCAGTGGGCACTCATTCCCACAGGCTTAAGGATGGAGGTTCCCAAAGGCTTTGAGGTTCAGATCAGACCCAGAAGCGGACTTGCAAGCAAAGGCATCACGATTCTCAACTCACCGGGAACCATAGATAGTGATTACAGAGGCGAAATCAAGGTGATACTCATTAACCTATCCAGCGAACCTTTCAGCGTTGAGCCCGGCATGAGGATAGCTCAGGGGGTGCTGTGTCGCATATACAGAGCCGATTTCGCTGAAGAAAACCTAAGCCCCACCGAAAGGGGAGAGGGCGGTTTTGGATCCACTGGAGTCTCTTAGATCTCTATCTGTCTAACGAAATCTCTATTTTCAATGTGCCACTCAACCGTTCTCCTCAACCCCTCCTCTAAAGAGACGGTGGGTCTCCAGTTGAGCAGTCTCTCAGCCTTTTCTATGTCTGCCCAGGTAGCCTTGAGGTCTGCCTTGTGGAAAGGCCTGTACTCAATCTGCGCCTTCTTCCCAAGGTAGCTCTCAATAAGCCCTATAACCTCATCCAGCCTGTACGGATTGTTGCCGCCAAGGTTAATAATCTCATAACCTAATTTTGCCTCATACGCCTTCAAAGTACCCTCAGCTATATCGTCCACATAGGTGAAGTCCCTGCTTTGGGTACCGTCCCCGTAAACGATGATGGGCTTGTCCTCGTCTATCCACTTTATGAACCTGAATATCACCATGTCAGGCCTTCCCGCAGGCCCGTAAACGGTGAAGTACCGCACCACAGTAACGTCAAATCCATAAAGGTAATGATACGTGTACGCCATAACCTCTGCCGCCTTCTTGCTGGCGGCATAGGGGGATATAGGGGTATTTACCGGCAGATCCTCTTTGAAGGGCATGGGCTGTCCGGCGTAAAGGGAGGATGTAGATGCAAGAACAAACTTTTGAATACCAAACTCCCTCATGAGCTCCAGAAGATTGAGCGTGCCAAGGGCATTGGTCGATTGATAGACAAAGGGATTCTCAAGGCTGTACCTCACACCAGCTCTGGCGGCAAGGTTTACCACCCCTTCGGGACGCTTATCCTGAAAGAGAACCCTTAAAGCCTCTATGTTCTCAACATCCACCTTGTAAAAAGAGAAGTTATCATACTTAGCAAGCTCACTTAGCCTGTACTCCTTTAACTTGGGATCGTAATAGTCATTGAGATTGTCCACCCCAACGACGGTGTAGCCCCTCTCCAAAAATGCCCTGACCACCTGGGCGCCAATGAAGCCGGCGGCCCCGGTTATCAACACCGTAGCCATCTTAAGCTCTGAACCTCTCTAAGTCTTCCGGGGAGAGGTTCTCAAGCCACTCCTTCAGGAGCTGGTCCCTATCAGAGAGGTCAAAGCTCTTCGCCTTCTCTAAAACCACCTCCTCCACGTATATAGGAGCATTGGTCCTCAAGGCTATGGCTATGGCATCGCTGGGGCGGGAGTCCACTTCCACAACACCGGCAGGAGTACTCAGATAAATTCTGGCATAAAAGGTGTTATCCACTAAGTCGTTCACCACAATCCTCTCAACAGTGGCCTCCAAGCTTTTAAGGATGTTGGCTATAAGGTCGTGGGTCATGGGCCTCGGAGTCACCACCTCTTCAAGTTTCATAGCTATGGCATTGGCCTCAAAAAGACCTATCCAGATGGGCAGGGCCTTTCTCTCCTCAAAGTCTTTAAGTATGACTATGGGAGAGTTGGTGAAGGGATCCAGAATTATCTTGGCAACCTTCATTCGTATCATACCCGATTTCCCCCCTCAAGGATTTCCCCAAATAGCTCGTACATCTTAGCCTGCTGAATTCTAACTTTAACTATATGTCCCAAATAGGATTTGTCACCCCTTGCCTTAACGATTTTAAAGGTCCTGGTCCTCCCCCAAAGGAAACCGTCCTCAAATCTGTCAAACAGCACATCAACGACCTTCCCCTCGTAAGCCCTGCTCATCTCAGCAGTAATCCTATCCTGTACCTCTAACAACCTCTTCAGCCTCGCCTTCTTCACCTCCAGTGGCACATCGTCTTCCCACTGCGAAGCCTTAGTAAACTCCCTTGGATTATAAACGAAGGCAAAGATTCCCTCGTAACGCACAGCCTCCACCAAAGAGATGGTATCTTCAAAGTCCTCCTCCGTCTCTGTGGGAAAACCCACAATGAAGTCAGAGGTAAAGGCAAAGTACTTACCACTGGACTTCAACTTATTTATGATCTCAAGGTACCTCTCCCTTGTGTACTTTCTGTTCATAAGCTTGAGAATCCTGTTGGATCCAGACTGGGCGGGAAGATGGATGTACTCACAGATCTTGGGAAGAGAAACAACCGCCTCTATGAGCCTATCTGAAAAGTCTTTGGGGTGAGAGGTTATAAAGCGAATC
>JALWBK010000161.1 GCA_027037155.1 bacterium
CTATAAAGGAGAGCCTTTTTTCGTCGGAGCGCTTCCGAGGCTTCTCCTGAAGGGCGAGATGCTGACGCCCGAAGCAAAGAGACTCTTGGATGAGCACAGGGAGAAGCTCGAGACGGGCTACGTGGGCTACAACAACCTGGCCCAGGCGATAGAGCTGGTCTACTCCCTCGAGAGGGCCAAGGAAATAGCGAAGACCCTCCTCGACCGCGGGGTTAAGGCCGAGAACGTCCCGGTGGAGCCGAGGGAAGGCGAAGGAATCGGCTACGTGGAAGCCCCAAGGGGTGTCCTCATACACCACTACCGCACCGATTCCGAGGGCAAGATAGTCTACTCCAACATAATAACCCCCACCGCCCTGAACCACGCCATGATAGAGGCCAGCCTGCTGAGGGAAGCCAGAGAACTCTACGGCGAGGCCGACGAGAGGGATATGGTACAGAGGCTCGAGGAGACGGTGAGGGCCTTCGACCCCTGCATATCGTGCTCGGTTCACCTAGTCAGGCTCTGAACGCCTATTTTTATCCTTCTCCTTTCAAAACCGGGTTCGTTGACTGCAATAAGGTACTGGAAATCCCACAAAACGTTTATATTTTTCTTGGACAGAATAGTAATAAGGTGGGAACCATGGAATGGCGGCGAGCTTTTGGGATAGTTGATTCAATTCTGGAAGGAGAGACCGTTCTTGTGGAATACACAACCTCATATATCCCCGAGTTCCTGCTCAAGTTTTTTGTCGAATATTCAAAGGAGCGCTCCGTTCCCCTACTCATAGACGACAACTTCGATTCACTCCATGTTGTATACACCCACGCCCAATTCCTGGGCATAGACATTGACGTGGACGACGTCTACGTGCTGAAGACTGGAGGAAAGCACGACGTTGGGAAAGTCGTTGAGAGGGTTCAATTCCACCCAGACCCCCGGGTCTATCTGAAGAACTACATCGAAGCAAGCTCCAAACTCTATGAAGAAATTCAGAGACCCCTTGTTAACCTAGTCCTCGGCGTTCATGACATCTTCCTGCTCGTGAGGGAACCGGTAGACGTCTATCGCATAATCCTCAACCTCCAGAGGTTCATCGGAAACAGGAAGAGAAAGGCCTTCTACGTGATCAACAAAAACATTTCCAACAGCCTCCCCGGGAACCTCCTTCCGGAGCTTGAGAGGATAGCGACCACAGTGATAGACCTCAAGCACTACCACACGGGAGCAGAGCTCAAAGTCAAAAAGACCGTGAGCCCCAAACTACTTGGATTGTCGGGGAGGATAGAGGCAGGGGGGTGGAAGGAGTGAAGCCTCTCCAGAAACCCGTGATAACAAGTATGGACGAGATACTTGATCTGATAAGCCACTTCGAGCCTGGGGCCATCACACTCGTCGAAAACTCCTCCTCATTCGGGGGAGAGCTCGTAATCTCAACCCTAGTGGAATACTCAAAAAAGAAAGCCGTCCCTCTAGTCGTTGAGGACATCTTCGATACTCTACCCCTATTTCTAACCCACCTAAAGCTCCTTGGTACCCAGATAGACGAGTCTCAGCTTAAAGTTATAAAGGTGGGCGGAACCCAAGAAGTCGGCAATATCCTCGGGAGGATCAGTTTTGAAAGGGACTCCTACGTCTACAAGAGCAAGCTGGAGGAGGAGCTGAAGAAGATAAGGGGGAAAGGACCCTACATTCACCTTGTCGTTGGACTTGAGAGGTTCCTGGCATTCCAGCGGGACCTCCACGGCACCTACTCATTCCTCAGCACGATAAAGGAAAAACTCGGAGACGATGAGGGAATCAACATCCACCTCGTTGAAACCTCTGTCCTCGGAAACCTCGAATTTAACCCGCTCCCCATTCTGGAGGACATAGCCACCTCCGTCGTCGAGCTCGAAGATAATGGAGACCTGATGAAGGTGATACTTAAAAAATCCGTGCTAACCCTCCTCATGAACAAGGGTGTCATCCTGATATCCCCCAAGGAAGTCCTCCGGTGGTGGGTGTGAGCTTCCTCCGAAGGCTTTTCGCCCCTCAAAAGGGCTCCGGGAGTGAGATAGTCTCGAGAAAACCCGTGGGGAGGTTCAGGGTTGATAGAGTTCTCAGGGTTATACACCGGCAGGTTCTGATAGGAGAGGTTCTCGAGGGGCTCGTGTACCCGGGTTACAAGGTGAAGGGCCGAAAGGCCAGCCCCATTATGGGAATCGAGAGGGAACACCGTAAGGTTGACTTCGCGGTCGCTGGAGACACAGTGGCCATAACCCTCGAGCACGAGATTCCGTGTGAGAAGGGTGAAATTCTCGAAATCTACCAGTCGTGAGGTGATGATCATGATAATCTGGGACGACCACTTCCACGTTGACCCGTTTAAGGGGCTCTTCCTTGAGGCTGTAAAGGAGTTCCACAGAGCGGGAGGGACGCATCTCGTCGTCGTCTACAAGACGGCCCACGACTACGGGTTCCCGGGATTGAAAGCAGAGGACTTCATGGGGGCGATGGACTTCCACATTGAACTGGTTGAGAGAATAAACAAGGAGACGCCGGTAAAGGCCTACGCCGTCGTTGGGGTCCACCCGGCAGAGTTCGACTACCTCGCTAGGGAGAAGGGCCTTGAATACGCCAAAAATGAGGTCATGAAGGCCCTCGAATACGCCCAGAAGCTCTGCCTCGAGGGGAAGGCAATAGGCATAGGCGAGATAGGCAGGCCGCACTACGAGGTTCCTCCTGAAAT
>JALWBK010000162.1:0-7111 GCA_027037155.1 bacterium
CTGTAGATGCAGACTCACCGTAGGCTGAGAGAGACCTAAATTCTCTGCCGCCTTTGTGAAGCTTCCTACCTTTGCCACCTCCACAAAAACCTCAAGATGCCTCAATTCCATCGTATCACCTCTTCACCCTGTAGTTCCCAACTCTTCTGGTAACTCCACTTCTGTCCAAAAACTCCAGATAGGGAATGGCATACTTTCTACTTACACCAATAATCTCTTTGAAATGGGAAACCTCCAGCTTCTGGTGGTCAGCAAAGAACCTTTCAACCCTCTTCAGCATCTCATCTGCGTACTTTTTGTGAAGGGCCAAATCAACACTCACCCTTACCAGAATCTTCTTCTCCAGCATATACTTCAGCACAGCCCTTGCCTTCTGCTGGGGCACACCAGCTTCTGCAAACATCTGGGCAATGCTCTTTGGCTTGAAACCGGCCTTGAGATAAACCTCCTCAACTGCCTTCACCAACCTACGAGTCTCTTCATCCAACCTGTCCTCCGCCCCTTTCAAGGCAATACCTTTGGATGTGGCAACGAGTTTTTTAGAGTAACGCACCACCTCCTTCACCACATCCTCAGGAACCTTGAGGGCATGGGCCACATCCCTGTAGGAGACAAAGGTAGCAAGACGATTCTGGGATACAGCCTCCTCCACCACTTTTTCTACCTGCTTAAAGAGCTCCTTAGCCCTTTCCGAATGCACATAGTAATCGGCAAGTTTAAGCACAACATTGCTTTCAACGAGCTCTTTAAGAGTTTCCTCCACCTTACCAGGATCCAGTGCCTTCTTCCTGCACTCCTCAAGGGTGAGACCAAGCATACTCCAAGAGAGAAAGAGCTCAAGCCTTCTTACATCATCTACCCCGTCAAGCATCTTTAACCGTTCAGCAAGAATGCTACGCTTGATTCTCCTTTTATCTGGGACAGCATCCAATACCTTTCCACCACCTATGGTGTGAACCGGAGAGTAGCTTCTCATCACAAAAGGATCTCCACTCACACACACCAGCTCCTCATTAAGATGGATGCGGCAGTAGCAGCTTTCACCAGGCTTCAATACATCCCTATCAAGCAGCTTAACTCTACCTATCACCTCTGCAGTAGCCACGTGCACCCTTATGGAAGCCAGATCTTTAAGAGGGAAGGCATCTTCCAAGAGAAATATCCATCCGTCAATGGTGTCGGTGGGCTCAAAAAAGCCTGGTGCTGCCACTACATCTCCCCTGTTCACCTCTTCAACGCCAACGCTCTGCAAGTTTAAAGCGGTTCTGTACCCAATCTGGGAACGTTCAACATCCTCACCGCGCACCTGAATGTTCCTTACCCTACATACCTTTCCAGCAGGCAGCACCTCCACAGTATCCTTAACCTTTACCTCACCGGAGAAAACGGTTCCCGTAACCACCGTACCAAAACCCTTTACCGTAAAAACCCTATCAATGGGCATCCTGAAGACCGAAATACCCTTCCTCTTCTCAACTGAAAGGGCCTCTCTCTCAATAGCCAACTTCAACTCGTCAATACCCTCACCTGTCACAGCGGAAACTGGAACCACCGGCGCATCTCTAAAGGGAGTATCCTGAAGGAACTCTTTAACCTCCTGAAGCACGATTTCTCTCAATCCCTCATCCACCTTGTCGATCTTGTTGACCGCCACAACGCCTTTCTCTATTCCGAGTATCTGGCATATATGGGTGTGCTCCACCGTTTGGGGCATAACCCCTTCATCGGCAGCAATCACCAGTAGAACCATATCTATCCCACAAGCTCCAGCTATCATGTTCTTAACAAGGCGCTCATGGCCGGGTACATCCACAAAGCTAATGGCAACCTCAGGAGATAGCTGATAATGGGCAAAGCCTATGTCTATGGTAATGCCTCTGGCCTTCTCCTCGGGAAGCCTGTCGGTATCAACTCCCGTAATTGCCTTTACGAGAGAGGTTTTGCCGTGATCTATATGTCCTGCCGTTCCCACAATCACGTACTTCATGATAGCGCCTCTTTAACGCTTTCTATCAAAAGCCCAACCTCCTGTTCCCTCACCGTTCTCATGTCCAAAAGGACCCTGTCGTTTTTTATCCTCCCCACTACAGGCACCTTTGGCCTTCTCCTCAACATCTCCTCAATCTCATCGCACCTCTGTTTTCCTGCTATGGCTACACAATAAGTGTAAATCTCCGCTGTGGGTAATGCCCCTCCCCCTACCGTTGAAAGATCCCTCAGTACCTCAAAAGAATAACCATCCAGATCCTTTAGCTCATCAACAACCCTTTCAGCCCTCTCCCTCAACCGCTCCAGCGGCTCTGCCAACATGGAAAGAACAGGGATCTTTGCAATAGCCGCCTCCTCTCCCTCCATGTATATTCTAAAGGTCGCTTCCAAAGCTGAAAGCGTCAATTTATCAATTCTTAAAGCCCTGTTCATGGGGTTTTTCTTTATCCTCTCCACATACTCTTTCTTGCCAAGGATTATTCCCGCCTGTGTACCTCCTAACAGCTTGTCACCACTGAACGAAACCACATCCACCCCCGCCCTCATCGACTCTTTAACTGTGGGCTCATAGGGCAGACCAAACCTTCTCACATCCACGAAAAGACCGCTTCCCAAGTCTTCATACACAGGTATTCCGTATTCTCTCCCCAATTTAACCAGATCTTTTAAGGGAACACTTTCCGTAAAGCCCACTATCCTGTAATTGCTGGTATGCACCTTCAAAATAAGAGCGGTTCTTTCAGTAATCGCATTCTTGTAATCAGAAAGTTTTGTTTTATTCGTAGTACCCACCTCTTTAAGGATAGCGCCTGCAGACCTCATGACGTCCGGAATCCTAAAAGAGCCGCCTATCTCTATGAGCTCACCCCTTGAGACTATAACTTCCTTTCCGCTGGCAAGAGTATTCAAAACCAAGTACACAGCTCCCGCATTGTTGTTAACCACAAGGGCATCCTCGCAGCCCGTTATCTTCCTCAATAGTTCCACTACGTGGGTGTACCTCAGTCCTCTCTTTCCCTTTTCTACATCATACTCAAGGTTAGAATACCCCGATGAAACCTCTACAATAGCCCTCAAAGCCTCCTCTGCAAGAGGCGCCCTTCCCAAATTGGTGTGAAGCACAACACCTGTGGCATTTATCACCCTTCTGAGAGAGGGTAGAGAGAACTTGTGTATATTCTCCACCAGCTCCTCTACCACAGAATCCTCACTCACAGGAATGTCAACCCCCGAGAGGATAGATTTCCTTTTTTCCTCAATGATGTGCCTGAGGGCCTCCACCACCACCCATCTGGGATAGCTGTTGAGAAGCCCTTTCACCTCTTCCCTTTCAAGGACAGCATCAACCTTTGGAAGCAAACGTAGCTTTTCCTTCACCGGATAATCCTCCGATTTGTTTGACCTGTGTTAAAGATAACTGATAGACTTTCACAAAATCAACCATTTTGAGGAGGTGTGCCATGAGAAAGGTAGTTGCAATAATGGTCTTTGCTGGTCTAATTGGACTTCTCAGTGCCCCAGCCTTCAGTATACCAGTATACAGATCCATATCACCAAGACAGGTGGAGATGAGGGATCAGCAACTCAAAAAGAAGGGATACGAAACAACAAAGATAAGCATAAACTCAAAGGCCATTATAGGAGACAACCCCTGCAGAGACAAATTAGGAGACTCTTGGAACACTGCGCTATGCTGGTTCACAGGTTGTCTCTGCTATAGGAATCCTTTCGCTACAATACATTAAACCTACAAGTTCACAGGTAGATCGCCTAAATAGCTGAGCCAAGAGCCGTTATAGGATACTTTGAGGGCCCTAACGCTTACCCCCAAAGCGTGGGCCCTTTTCAGAACATCAGAAAAGACAGGATCCGTTTCTTCATTGGGGGAAAACACCTTTGCATCTTGCCTGAATACAAGAAAAACCACTAAGGCGTCGTCCCCCTCCCGCAGTACCTCTATAAGCTCCAGTATATGGCGCCTTCCTCTTTCTGTAGGGGCATCGGGAAAAAGGGCGACACCATCTTTAGAAAGAGTACAACCTTTCACCTCTACCCACAGCCTCCTCTCACTACCATAGGCGATCAAAAAATCCAGTCTGCTATTGCCCCTGAGCACCTCAGCCTTGTAGTGGGTAAAACCGTCGGCCAAAACACCATTTTCAAGTAACCTCTCCGCTAATCTGCGGTGAAATCCGGAGTGGATGAAAACCCAGCCAGCAGGGGAGTTAGCTGCAAGCACATCCCACTTGGTTTTCCTCCGCACACCAAGCGCACTCTTCAAAAGCAGGCGATTACCGGGATATATAAGTTCAGGCAATCTACCGGGATCGTGCAAGTGGGCAAGCTGAACAGATCCAGCCTCATCCACAAACTCAACAAGGAACCTATTAGGACGCGAGAGCACTTTACCAGATGAGTCGGCCTCAATCTTGAGCAGGTTCAACGGCAATTACTGCAGTACCCCTTGAAGTACAGGTGAACGCTCTTAACTTCAAAATCCGTCAGCTTCTCATCCCCAACATTCACATCAACGTCCCACAGGTCAAATATCCTTCCACAGGAGAGGCACTTGAAATGAGCATGGGGCCGAACATCAACATCAAAGCGTGCCTCTTTATCGTCAATGGTGAGAACCTCTACCAGACCCTTCTGAGAGAAGAGATTGAGGGTGTTGTAGATAGTAGTTTTTGAAAGGGTTGGAATCTTGTCGGAAAGGGCGCGGTATATCTCATCCACAGTGGGATGCATTCTGTTTTCCATAAGGTACTTCAATATATGTATCCTGTGAAAAGAAGGCTGTATCCCCTTTTCCTTAAGTAGATACTTCAACTCTTCAACACTACAAGCATTCATAACCGACTCCTTTAATTCCTGAATTGGTTTCTTTTATTAATAGGAAAAAATTCATTTAAAAACAACTCCTGTCTTGTCAGCCCACATTAAAAGGTCAAGCTCCACAGGAGACAGTCCAAGCCGCTTCGCAAGGTGTACAAAGGCTTTCTCAAGCTCAAGGTACTTTTTATAGCTCAAGCTTTTAGGCAACTGGTCAATAGCCCCTGCGGCAAGCATCCCTTTCAGGATATGCCTGTCAATTATGGCTCCATCAAGAAAAAAGCCTATATTTCTCAAAAAGTGAGTGGCTTCCTTTAAACTGTATCCGTTAACCCTCTTGACAAGCCATCGGCGCGATTCAAAGGGATCTTCATACTGAAGCAGCCTCTTCCTCACCCTAACCTTCCTATTCTCCAAAAACACCTTCCTCAAAGAGACCACTCTTTCCGCCTTGGTGTTGTGAAACCTCACCCTTCCCTTTAAGACCAATGCTATTTCACCGGCATCTCCCTCAAAGAGGAGCCCCTTGTCGGCGAGTACCCGAACCGCTTCCCAGCAACTCAAGGCCTTGGACTGGGGAGTCAGCAGACAAAACACCGCCTCAAGATAAAGATCCTCATCGGGCGCTTCTTTCCAGCACCTTTTAAAGGACTCCACGCGCTCTTCAATGTCCGACCTAAGTTCATCATAAAGCACTAAAAGTCTATCCACGTAATCACTCACAGGCAATCCTCAAAAGGGCATTTACGGCAGCAACAGCAAGGGGAGTTCCCCCTCTGTTCCCCTCAAGCACAAGGGAGGGAACGGGTAACTTCTCAACCGATCTTTTCGCTTCAACTGTGCCCACAAAGCCAACGGGAAGCGCAACAACAGCCTTAGGAAAAATCCCTGTCTCTTCGTATATCTTAACCGCCTCCAGCAACACCGTAGGAGCATTGCCCACCACAAGTATACTCTCTTTCAAAAGATGTGACACATCCCTCAAACCCCACGCCAATCTGGTATATCCATCAGGCACCTCTTTAGGTTTGGGGATGGACATTACAGAAACGCCAAGCCTCTCAGCATAGCTACGAGAGATGCCCGCCTTTGCCATCTGCGTGTCAACCAGCAGAGTACACCCTCTTTTAAGAGCACCAACCGCCTCCTTTACAAAACCCCTGTTAAAACTCACCAGGGATGCAATGGAAAAGTCGGCAACAGCGTGCACCATCCTCGCTACAACCTCAACCTCCCAAGGATCAAAGTCGTGGGCCTTAAGGTGATCCCTCACAAAAGAGAGGCTAAAGTTTTCAATTGCAGCAGATTCGTCTTGCACACCTAAGGAAACGTGATAACATAACCTACCTTTATCAAAGTACCCCCTATCGGTAACAAGTTTATCCTTCAGCACCTTTGTCCTTGAGCATCCCACGAACACCGTGGTATTCATACTGGTAAAGGGAACGTCTTCAAGATCGGCAAGTTTTAAAATCTGCGTTCTCTCGTCAGGTTGGAAGGCATTCTCCACTATGGCAACTGGAGTGGACGCATCCCTGTACCTTGCTATAGTATTGACCGCTTTAGACAGATGAAACTTTCTCTTTTTGCTACCAGGATTAACGATAACTATGGGAACATCCGTCAAAGAAACGCGATCCAAGGTGAACACTATCTTCTCCCATGGAACCAAAAGATCAGAAAGGGAAACCAAGGCAAAATCGCCTCCCAGCGGAACTCCCACCCTTGATGCCGCAAAAGAAAGCGCTGGAATCCCTGGAACCACCTCCACATCCACATCCTTCGCCATTGAAAGGACCAACGATGCCATGCCATATATACCGGGATCCCCACTGGAGACCAACGAAACTCTCTTTCCAGCCCTTGCAAGCTCTATTGCAACCTCACAGCGTCTCTTTTCCTCTCCCATCCCTGTGAAGATACATTGAGCACTTACAAAGCTCTCTATCTGCTTAATATACTTGCTATAACCCACCACAACGTCAGAGCTTCTCAAAATCTCCACTGCGTAGCCGCTCAAGTGCTGGAAAACCCCAGGACCTATACCCACAACAAAAAGCGCACCTCTACTCACCGGCATACCTCGCCACAGAGAAAGTCACCTTACCCACCACCACCTTCGGCACCACAAGCTCTCCCCTGGGCAACACAGAAAGGGCACAAGGCTCACAGACGCCTGGAATCCCCAACAAGTCCATGGCCCTCGAAGGAGAGACTCCAGCAAATTTTACTAAAACTTCTTCAGGAACCCCAACAAGGGCCACACCACTGGGCAAAAGAGGCAACAGAT
>JALWBK010000162.1:7121-8311 GCA_027037155.1 bacterium
GGGCCTCTTTTGCCTTGAAGGCGGCACAGGCAAACACCGCTACCTGATCCCTATCCACCTTCTCCCATATACTCTGCAAAGCCTCTCTAAAGTCTTCAGGAGATACCTCTTTTCTCCAACCCATACCAACCGAAAAGATGGGCCTTCCCTCAACGGAAAGTACGTTGAACCGCTTGGCAGATCCACCCAGTAGCTCCAAATCCCTTTCCGCAAGCAACTCCTCTAAAGAAACCCTCCCCAGCACTTCCGTACCTGTGGTTATTACCGGCACAGCTCCCAAAACGGACGCTATCTTTTTAGCAAGGGAATTGCCGCCCTGATGCCCACCACTAACCACCACCACAAAGGAACCCGCCACATCAACTGCGATCACAGGAGGATCAATCCGTTTATCCCTCAAAAGTGGAGCTATAACCCTCACAACCACACCAACGGGAGCCACAAAGACTACAGGTTTCCCTATTCCCCATGCCCGCTCAACTCTCTCCTTCAAAGAGCCATCCTGTACAAGTACCGCTTTTTTGAATACCTCAAACAGACGCTTTGGTACATCATCCACTTTACTAACCTTAATCAGAGCAAACTCATCCTCGTAAACCTTCTTGCCCTTACGATACTCCGACCCATAGAGGTAGGACCTCTTCCCCTCAAGGTTCATCCCCGGAAGAATGTAAACAATTGCGCTTCCCTTAATATCATCCGGCTGCTTCAACTCGCCTAAAGTTGTTGTTACAACCTTCTGCTGGGGCCATGTGGCCTTGTAAACTATCACCACAGGCGTTTCAAAAGAGGCACCAGCCCTCAGAGCCCTCCTCTTTATTTCCTCTATTTTGTCGGCGCTGAGAAACACAGCAATTGAAGCGCCTGTTGCCACAAACCTCTCCAACGACTCCTCAGGCCTAACAGGGGTCTTACCTGAAAGCCTTGTCACCACAAGGCTTTGAGGTCCACCAGGAACAGTCAGCTCTTCCTTTATAACTGCAGCACCTGCCACAAGAGAAGAGACCCCCGGCACCACCTCAACCTCAACCCCTCTTTTTTGAAGCTCCTCCTTCATCTCTTTAAGGGAACCGTAGAGGGATGGATCCCCAGAGGCAAGCCTCACCACCAGCTCTCCACTCAAAGCTCCTGAGGCCATCACATCCACAAGTTCATCAAGCCTCTTCCCATGGCTATTCACAAGCTTAGCT
>JALWBK010000162.1:8321-8883 GCA_027037155.1 bacterium
GGTTTACACACTTCAAGCAGCTCCTCATTCACCAAAGATCCAGCATAGACCACAAGATCAGCTCTCTGAAGAAGCTGCCATCCCTTAACGGTTATAAGGGAAGGATCACCAGGTCCCGCTCCCACTATGTAGATCTTTGCCACACCAGCATCCACAGTGGATTCTTTGCCCCCCATAGTCCCATCTCTCCCCTACACACTCCCCACTGCCACAGATCAGCACTCCACCTTTCCACCACCTTCAGCGCCTCTGCCAACCCCTTCCCACTCACAAAGGTAGCTGTGATAACTCCACCTCTGCGAACCCTTGAAGCACACAGCTTAAAAAGCTCCGAAAAGCTACTTCCTCCAGTTCCAATAAAGATCCCATCGGGCTCAGGCAAATGCTGAAGCACATCAAAAGCATCCTCCATCACAGGAATCACATTCCAGCGTCCAAACTTTTCCCTGTTTCTCTTAAGCAACTCAAAGCACTCCCTATCCCTCTCAACGGCAAAGACCTGTTTGTACTTTAAAGACATGGTTATCCCCACTGCCCCTGAGCCGGCTCCCAAATCCCACAG
>JALWBK010000163.1 GCA_027037155.1 bacterium
ACCAGTATGGGCCTTACCGGTCCATACGGGCCAGAAGCAGAGTTACTCCTTTCAGGCATTAGACTCGCATTTAAAGAGGCGGAAAGGGAAGGGGTTATTAACTTCAAGCCTGTTTTGGTGATATACAACGACGGCTACAATCCAGCAACCACGATCACCAACCTCTATAGGCTCGTAAACCACGATAGAGTGGATCTCATATTTGCCGTTTTAGGGACTCCCAACGCCATAGCAGTGGCAGAGAGACTGGAAAGGCTAAACCAAGTGCTCTTTTTCCCTCTAACCGGGTTCTCCCTGCTCTACCACAGCGATCTCTCCAAAAGGATATTCACGCTGCTTCCCTCCTACGAAGACGAAACAAAGCAGCTCACAAAATTAGCTCATAAAAACGGAGCCAAAAGCGTTGCTGTGGTTTACCTCTCCAACCTATACGGATTTGACGTTGTCAATTCGGTTGAAGCTCAGGGGCGCTCCCTTGGGATGAAGGTCTACAAGTTTCCCTTTGATAAAACTGCAGACAACATAAAAGAGATAGCCGATAGAATAGCCTCGCTCGCCCCTGATGCGGTGATCATAGCAATTCCCGAAGAGTATACAGGCAATCTCATTCAGGAATTTACCAAAAAGTCCTTCTATCCAGCACTTTACGGAGAGTTCTTTTCCGCTCTACCCAACGTCATCATGGAGATGCCCACAAATAAGGTAAGAAGATTCAAGGGCATCTACATAAGCATGTTCATCCCCACACTGAACGAAGACTACAGCATAGTGAAGATGTACAAAAAGGCAGTGGCGAAATACGAACCAGACGGATTCCCAAACTATCCAGAATTACAGGGATACTTCATGGGCAGAACCCTGCTTGAGATACTTTACAGAGTGGGGAACTGGGAAGACACAAACGAACTGATAAAACTTGTGGAGACCATAAAAGACATGGATGTGGGACTTCCCGAACACATCTCCTACGGTCCCAATGATCATGTAGGATTGACCAAGGCCTTCATCTATCGGTGGAAGGACGGGAAAAAGATCCCTGTCAAATAGCTGATTTGAACTTCCCCAGTAGCAGATCCAGTATGCGGGCCGTAGCGCCCCATATCACATGATTACCGTACTGGATCACCGGCGTGGTGAAGACCCTTCCCCTGTATGGAAACTCAACCACAGGAAAGGGATGACTGATCAACAGGTAATCAAAGGGCACCCAAAAGGCCTCCTGTATCTCTCTTCTGTCAAAAGACACCTCCGGTTTGCTGCCCTCAATAAAGCCCACAAAGGGATAGATGATGAAGTTGGTACTTCTGGTCTTTACAGGTTCCATTCCACCTATAACCTTCACCCGAGAGGCGGGAATACCCGTTTCCTCCTCAAACTCCCTCAACGCCGTATCAAGTAAGCTTTTGTCTTTCTCCTCCTTGCATCCACCTGGAAAGCAGACTTGCCCACCGTGAGGATAACTGCTATCAACTTTTTTTAGAAACAACACAAAGGGTTCACCTTCTACCGTGCTGAAGGGGATAATAACTGCGGAGGGTATCCTATTGCTCTTTATTACTGGGACCTCAGGCAAAAGTATCTTTCTCAAGATATCCTTGATCTCCTGCATGAAAACCCATGTACCAAAAAAATGAACCAATATAAAGGCGAGGAAACGGTATGCTGAAGGTCTGCTTCCTTAGCATGAAAGGGGGAACCGGAAAAACCACCCTCTCTCTACTCTTTTCATACTGGGCTGCAAACAGGGGATTGAAGGTCGCCCTCATGGACATGGATCCTCAGGGAAACGCAACCATAGCCTGTGCAGAGCATCTCGCCTTCAACGAAGAAGGATTACTAAAACTCGGTATGCCATACATCATCCGTGAGTTTCTCACCCCAGGTGCATCCTCAGAAAGGCTTAAAGAGACCGTGCAAAGCAACGTCCTATGGGTGGAACAGGTGAAGGGAAAGGGGCTGTGGGTTGTTCCCAACTTCCTTGAGACCCATAAGTACGACCTGCATCTTGCCGCCAACCATGTGGTTCCCGTATTCGTAAGGGAGGTGACATCTCTGCTTCCCGAAGAGATAGATGTGGTTGTGATGGATTGTCCACCATACCTCTCATCGCTATCGTATGCCGCACTCTTTGGGGCCGATGCAATAGTAATTCCCGCAGAAACAAGCAAATTCGGAATTGTGGGAGTAGAGCTTCTACTTACAGTGGTGGAAGATGTCATAAGAAAGCGGGGCAACCCCTATCACAACATTATCATACAGCCCAACCGTATCAGAAATACCAAAGCTTCTCTGTTCTACTTAGAAGCCATGAGGGAAAGATACGCCGAGTTTTTGGCAGACAGCTATTTTAAAGAGACCGTGGAAATCCCAAGGATGTTGAGAGAAGGCATACTCTCTTTCAACGTGGGTTCATCTACTGTTAGAAGAAACGTCATTGAATCCATAGAATCCCTCGGCAACAGGATACTCAACGGGGAGGGCAAAAATTGAAGAGGGAAACGCTGCACCTGATGAGGGAAATTGAAGGTTCCGTTATGGCAAGAAGAGACAGCAGGGAAAGGCTAAAATCCCTCACCCAAAGCAACATGCCTTCTTTTGAAACCGAAATTGACATTCCCAAGGCACAGCTCATAAAAACAGCAGACATAGATGTGAAACCTCAGATCCGTCGGGAATTCAGCGAAGAGGACATAGAAAGCCTCGCCCAGAGT
>JALWBK010000164.1 GCA_027037155.1 bacterium
CGGGTACGGCACCATCGACGGTCGCCTGGTTTTCGTCTTCGCCCAGGACTTCACGGTCATGGGAGGTTCCCTCGGCGAGATGCACGCGGCGAAGATCAAGCGCGTTATGGAGCTGGCCCTGGAGGCTGGAGCACCGGTCATCGGGCTCAACGACTCCGGTGGCGCAAGAATCCAGGAGGGGGTTGATTCCCTCAAGGGCTACGGCGAAATCTTCAAGATGAACACCCTTCTCAGCGGTGTTGTTCCGCAGATCACGGCTATTATGGGGCCCTGCGCCGGCGGAGCCGTTTACAGCCCGGCGATAGGAGACTTCATCCTAATGGTCGACAATCCGGCGACCTTCATGTTCATCACCGGTCCGCAGGTCGTTAAAGCCGTAACCGGCGTCGAGGTCACCCCGGTGCAGCTTGGAGGAGCGATGGTTCACGCCCAGAAGGCCGGACAGGCTCACCTCATAGGGAAGAGCGACGAGGAGGTTCTGGCGTTAATAAGGAGGCTCATAAGCTATTTGCCGTCGAACAACATGGAGAAGCCGCCGCGCGTTAAGACTAATGACCCCCCCTTCAGGAAGACCGAGAGGCTCTACGAAGTGGTTCCAGACGACCCGAACAAAGGCTACGACGTCAGAGAGGTAATCTACGAGATAGTTGACAGGGATGAGAACGGCAATCCAGATTTCCTTGAGATTCTGCCCTACTTTGCCCCCAATGCTGTCGTCGGGTTCGGAAGGATGAACGGCCAAACGGTGGGCATAGTCGCCAACAACCCCAACTACTTCGCCGGCGTTCTCGACATAGACAGCTCCGACAAGATCGCACGCTTCGTGAGAACCTGCGACGCCTTCAACATCCCCATCGTTACTCTCGTCGACGTTCCGGGCTATTTGCCCGGCACCCAGCAGGAGTACGGCGGAATCATCAGGCACGGCGCCAAGGTCCTCTACGCCTACGCGGAAGCCACCGTCCCGATGGTGACCGTCATCCTCAGGAAGGCCTACGGTGGGGCCTACCTCGCGATGGGAAGCAAACACCTTGGAGCGGACTTCGTCTTCGCGTGGCCCACAGCGGAGATAGCGGTTATGGGGCCGGAGGGCGCTGCAAATATCATATTCCGGAAGGAAATAGCTCAAGCGGAGAACCCCGAGGAGGTTCGCCAGCAGAAGATAGCCGAGTACCGCGAGAAGTTCGCCAACCCCTACGTCGCGGCTTCCCGCGGCTACATCGACGACGTCATCGATCCAGCTGAAACCAGGGCAAAGGTGATCCTCGCGCTCGAAGCGATGGAGAGCAAACGCGTCAAGCTCCCACCGAAGAAGCACGGGAACATACCGCTGTGAGGTGTTAGCATGGTGGTAATGAGCGAGTTCATGGAAGGGCTCAACCTAACGGTGCTGGGAGTTACGATAGTCTTCACCGTGCTGGCCATACTGGCGGTGGTTCTCTACGCCGTTGGGTGGAGCGAGAGAAGGCTGGTGGAGAAGGAGGCCAAGGCCGCACCGACTCCAGCCCCAGCTCCTGTCGTGAAGGAGGAGAAGCCGGAGATACCACCGAGGGACCTCGCGGTGATTACCGCCGCAGTCCTAGCCTACACCGCCGAGAAGGCTTCACAGCTCAGGCCATTGCCGTTTAAGAGGAAGGTTTCAGATGCATGGCGCCTCTACGGCGTCCAGAGCCAGATGGAGGAAGTTGAGGACTTCAACTACGAGATGGGGAAGTGGTGAAAATGGCGAAGGTTAAGGTCATCGTTGACGGGATCGAATACGAGATAGAGGTCGAGGAGCTTGGAATGGGCCGCTTTAAGGTCTCCTTCGAGGACAAGAGCTATGAGGTCGAGGCCAAGGGGCTGGGAATAGACCTCGGTGCCCTGAGCGCCGCTCCCGCGAGTGCGCCGGCCCGGGTTTCTGCTCCGAGTACTCCCTCTCCAGGCCCGATTGCCCCAGCTGCTCCTGCCGCTCCCGCCCCAACTCCCGCTCCGGCCGGGGAGGGAGTTGTTACCGCCCCAATGCCAGGCAAGATTCTCAGAATACTCGTCAAGGAAGGCGATGAAGTCAAAACCGGTCAGGGATTACTCGTTCTAGAGGCAATGAAAATGGAGAACGAGATTCCAGCCCCCAAGGATGGAGTGGTTAAGAAAATACTCGTCAAAGAAGGCGACACCGTCGACACAGGACAGGCACTCATAGAGCTCGGGTGAGGGCACATGACAGGGATCGTGGAACAGATCATAACTTTCTTCCAGGGAATGGGCATCTTCAACCTGACGTGGGGCAACGTGGTCATGATAGCGGTTGGATTAGCGCTCGTCTACCTCGCAATCCGCTACGAGATGGAGCCCCTCCTGCTGCTCCCGATAGGAATAAGCGCCGTTCTGGTGAACATACCCCTCGGCCACCTCGCCAACTGGCCGATAGCCCCCAACCTGCCGGAGAGCATAGCGGACAACATATTCGCCACGATGAGCTACCTCAACCAGCAGTACGGGCCGCCGGGCATATTCGACATAATCTACTACACCCTCATAAGGACCGAGATAGTGCCCCTCCTGATCTTCTTCGGCCTTGGAGCCATGACCGACTTCGGTCCGATGATAGCCGATCCAAAGACGGCACTGATGGGCGCAGCTGCCCAGATAGGCGTCTTCATAGCGATGCTCACCGCTTTAGCGCTCGGCTTCAACCTGCACCAA
>JALWBK010000165.1:0-1599 GCA_027037155.1 bacterium
ATCTATCCCAGTAGGCGTCCTTCCACCGTGTATGTAAACCTCCCAGGAATTCCCCTTCCTCTTGGCGTCAATGGCAACCACTATACACTGACTGCCAAAGGCTCTGGCCCCCTCACTGATAAGCTTAGGATTCTTCACAGCAGCGGTGTTTATGGAAACCTTATCAGCCCCAGCCTTCAGAAGCGCCCTCATATCCTCTAAAGTCCTTATCCCTCCTCCCACGGTTAAGGGCATAAAGACCTGCTCCGCCACCCTCTTAACCACATCTATCATAATGAAGCGCTTTTCGTAGGACGCTGTAATGTCAAGAAAAACCAGCTCATCTGCCATCTGCTCATCGTAAAAGCGGGCGTTCTCCACAGGATCGCCTGCATCTCTTAGGTTCACAAAGTTTACCCCTTTAACCACCCTCCCTTCCTTAACATCCAAACAGGGAATGATCCTCTTAGCCAACATCCTGCGCCGCCCTCAATGCTTCCTCAAGTGTGAACCTCTTCTCGTAAAGGGCCTTGCCCACTATCACACCCTTCACTCCAAAGGGCTCAAGGGCCTTAACCGCCCTTATATCCTCAAGGGTTGCCACGCCACCTGATGCGATAACAGGCACATTAGAGACCTCAGCAACCTCCCTTGTCAAACGCCTCTCAATCCCAGAGAGGGTCCCGTCCTTAGTAACCTCGGTAAATATAATGCTCTCTATGGGCAGTTCCGAAACCTTCCTGGCCAAATCCACCACCTTCAAAGGCTCCTGCTTCTCCCATCCTCTCACCACCACCTGTCCCTTGGCACCGTCTATACCGGCAATCACCTTCCCTGGATAGCTGTAAACCGCTTCACAAAAGGTGTCATAGTCCTCCACAATAACGGTGCCCATAATCACGTAAGAGACCCCTGCATCAAGCAGCGCCCTCACCGTCTCAAGACTTCTCACGCCCCCTCCCACCTCAACGGGAACAGGAACGGAGGAAGCTATTCTTTCAATAATCCTTAGATTCACAGGCAATCCCTCAAAGGCCCCGTCCAGATCCACCACGTGTATCCTCTTTGCACCAGAATCGGCCCACAACTTGGCAACATCCACAGGATTCTCGTAGTAGACGGTAACATCTTCCTTACGCCCTTTGAACAACCTCACACACTTTCCATCCTTAATATCCACTGCAGGTATCACCAGCATAACATCACCCACCAGCCACAGAACGTTGGTGTCTTTATAAAACATGCAACAGGCCCAGTAAACAAGTGTTGAAAAAGGAGGGGTGCTGACATTATACTGTGGTACACCGAAACCCAACATTACACGGAGAGATCACCATGGCTGAGTTTGTGCACCTTCACCTACACACCCAATACAGCCTTCTGGATGGAGCCATAAAGATAAAGAGTCTATTTCCAAAGGCGCAGGAGATGGGATTCAAAGCCCTCGCCATAACGGATCACGGCAACATGTTTGGAGCAGTCAAGTTCTTCCAAGAAGCCACCTCCCACAACATCAAACCCATAATCGGCTGCGAAATGTACATAGCCCCGGGCTCAAGGTTTGAGAAAAAATCAAGCAGAGGTGGCGCCGACGCCGCCTACCACCTCGTCCTCCTGGCA
>JALWBK010000165.1:1609-2677 GCA_027037155.1 bacterium
TACAAGAACCTCATCAAGTTGGTCACGGCAGGCTACTTAGAAGGCTTCTACTACAAGCCCCGTATTGACAAAGAGCTTTTGAGGGAACACTCCCAAGGGCTCATAGCCCTCAGCGCCTGCCTCAAGGGAGAGATCCCCGCCAACATCCTTTCCGGCAATTACGAGGGCGCAAAGAATGCCCTCCACGAATACATAGAAATCTTCGGCAGAGAGAACTTCTATTTAGAGCTTATGAGGCTTGGCCTTGAAGAACAGGAGAGGGTAAACGAAGGGTTACTCAAGCTTGCCAAAGAGGAAAACGTACAGGTTGTTGCCACCAACGACTGCCATTACCTCAATCCAGAAGACGCTGAGGCCCACGACATACTGCTTTGCGTGCAAACCGGGAAAAAGGTTGAAGAAACCAACCGCATGCGCATGGACACCAACCAGCTCTACCTCAAGTCTCCCGAGGAGATGGCGAAACTCTTCAAAGACATCCCCGAGGCCATAGAGAACACCGTGAAGATAGCTGAAGCGTGCTCCTTTGCCTTTAAACTGAACTCAGAATACCACCTTCCCGTCTATCAGGTCCCAGAAGGCTACGACACATCATCATACCTCAGGAAGCTCGCCTTTGAAGGACTCAACAGAAGAAAAGAAAACGGTGAGCTTTCCCCCAACATACCCTTTGAGGATTACGTAAAGCGGCTCGAGTACGAGCTGTCGGTAATAGATCAGATGGGCTTTCCCGGATACTTCCTGATAGTCTGGGACTTCGTAAGATTTGCTAAAAGTAACGGCATACCTGTAGGACCTGGCAGAGGCTCTGCCGCAGGCTCTTTGGTATCCTACTGCCTTGAGATAACCGATATAGACCCTCTCCGCTGGGGGCTTCTCTTTGAAAGGTTCCTGAACCCCGAAAGGGTGAGCATGCCCGACATAGACATAGACATCTGTAAGGAGAGAAGGGACTTGGTAATAGAGTACGTCAAAAACAGGTACGGACAGGAGAACGTCGCCAAAATCATAGCTGTGGGAACCTTGGCCACAAGAGCCGTGGTGAGAGATGTCGCCAGAGCGTTAGGT
>JALWBK010000166.1 GCA_027037155.1 bacterium
CTTAATGGGTAAAGCGCCCTTCCAAGCTGCCGTTGATGGAACAAAGGAGATATGGCTCGCAGACTTTGCAGGAACCATCACCACCATAGCCGTCCTCATCCCCATACTTTTCATCGGAGGCTACGTGGAAAAGATTCTGAAGCAGTTCGCTTCGGTACTTATAATGGCGCTTCTGTCTTCTTACATTATTTCCATAACCGTTATCCCCCTGCTGTCGCCCAAAATCCTTGGTGGAAGCACAAAGAGAAACAGGATTGAAGAAGTCTTATACCGCGTAAGCGAAGCTATACTTGAACCTCTAAGGAACTTCTTCGTGGCCCTCTTTGACTTTGCCCTGAACAAAAGGCTCCTTTTTATAGCCTTAGGTATAGCCCTTCTCATCGTGAGCTTAAAGCAGATGCCCCTTGTGGGAAAGGATCTCATGCCCCCCATGGACACAGGAATCATCAAGATCCTTTTTGAAACAGAGCCAAACACCTCCCTTTCACGCACGGAAAGCATCGTGAACAAAATGGAAAAGATCATCATGGAAACCCCTGGATTTATCCGCATGGCAACGGTGGTGGGAAGTGAACCTGGAGTAATAAGCTTCGGAGCTGAAAGAACCCCTCAGCAGGGACTTATAACCGTCCACTTCATAGATCGCTTCCACAGGAAAAAGAGCATCTGGGACATTGAAAAGGAGCTGAGGGAAAAGTTTTTAAAAATCCCCGGCGTTAAATACGTGCACGTTTACGACTTCGGAGCAACGCCCCTTTCCTCCATAGCCGCCCCCATTGACGTTATGATAAGCGGACCCAACCCTAAGGTGCTGGACAGGCTGGCGGAAGAGGTAAAGAAAAGGCTCTACAAGGTAAAAGGGCTCGTCTCCGTATCCCGCAACTGGAGCCTTGATAAAAGAGAAATTAGACTTCTCTCAAACTTTGAAAAGCTTGCCCGATACGGCATCTCCCCCATCCAGCTTGCAGAAACCATAAAAGCTGCCTTCAGCGGGACACAGGCCTCCATTTTAAGAGTCCCTGGTGAAGACGGCTACGTAATAAGGGTGAGGTTCCCAGCATCCCAAAGAAGCAGACTATCGGATCTGATGACCTTAAAGATTTCCACATCAAAGGGTCCCGTTCCCCTAAACGAGCTTGCCACCTTCAAGGTGGTGAAGACCCTCACCGTTTACAAGCGCCAGAACCTCTCCCCTGTGGTTGATGTCTTGGGCTACCGCTACACCACCGCCATAACCCACCTTCAGGGACAGGTGGACAGGCTCTTGAAAAACATGCCCCTTCCCAGAGGATACAGCATAAGCCAGGAAGGCGAGATAAAGCACATGAAAGAATCCTTTGGCCGCTTAAGAAAAGCCCTTGTCATAGCCCTTGTGCTTCTCTACTTCTCCTTGGTTCCCACCTTCAAGTCCTTCATAGACCCCTTAACCATCATGGTGGCCATCCCCCTTTCCCTTATAGGAGCCGTCTGGGGACTACTGGTTGTGGGAAGACACTTCTGCATGCCCGCATCCATGGGCATGATCCTCCTTGCAGGTATAGTGGTGAACAACTCCATCCTACTGATAGACTTCATAAAAAACGCCCAAAAAGAGGGAAAAAGCCTGAAAGAGGCCGTTGAGGGAGCCATAAGGATCAGAACAAGGCCCATAGTCATGACAGCCCTTGGAACCATAACAGGCATGCTCCCCATAGCTGCACAAAGAGCCCTAGGACTTGAAAGGCTATCGCCCTTAGCCATTGTAGCCATAGGCGGACTTATCGTTTCTACCCTTTTGACCCTTCTGTACGTCCCCCTTTTCTACACTATCTTTGAGGATATTAAGAAGCTCGTTGTTAAATTAAGAGGCTCTTCAAAGGATGCCCATCAGCAGTAAGATAACCTGCCTACAGATTACTGTGAGAGGATCTCTTTTAGCTCTTTTACTGCTTTCTCCAGTATTTCTTTTCTGTTTTTGAGTTCATTTGTTATCCTTTCGGCCTCTTCCTGATTCTTCTCCTTCAGTTCAATAGCCGCTTCCACTGCCTTTTCAATAAACTCAGAAGTCTCCCTCAGCTTTTCCTTCATTCCCCACCTGAGTTCAATGGCGCTTTTATTGATTCTGTCCACGAAGTCTGAGCGTATCCTACCACAGTTCATATCCACCTTCTCTGGCAGTTTCTTACTGAGCTCGTTTTTAATCTTTTTATGGACTATGGCAGATGGTAGGAAGGTATATGAGACCACCTTGCCCACGCTCTCGGCTAAGTCCAGTAATTTGGGAGGATCTTCTAACTTGTACCACAGAGAAGACTCTGCGGTTATCTCTTCCTCTGTTTTAAATCTCTCAAGGGAGATCTCAAAGATGTCTGCGGCAAGGTGCATGAGCTTATCTATAATCTCGTTAAGTCTGCTGGAAAATCTCAAAGCTATCTTTCGGTACTCTTCATTTATCTTGGCGTTTTCTTCCTCTACAAATCTGTCAAGCTCTTCCACAAGTAACTCTTTCATAGTATCGTCCAGTATTCTTGATAGTTCAAGGGCACTTCTATGCTTGTTCTCTTCAAATATACTCATGAGTCTGGAAAATATCTGGGGTACCTTCTGCTTTTTCAACCTCTCAACATCCATGTTGACCATCTTTATCAGCGTTTCTATCTCTCCCCTGAAGAGCAATTCGCTGTCTCTGGCTTCTT
>JALWBK010000167.1:0-4272 GCA_027037155.1 bacterium
ATCAAAGGGATGACGATAAGGAGGAGACGATCAAGAATAGATTGAAGGTTTACAGGGAGCAGACAGAGCCTCTCATTGAGTACTATAAAGCCAAGGGTGTGTTGGTAGATATTGACGGCACCAAAGATATCAACGGTATCTTTGAGGAAATCCTGAAGGTGCTTCAGGGCTAATGATAATCCTCAAAAGCAATGAGGAGATAGAGGGCATAAGGAAGAGTGGCTATATTTTGGCAAGGGTTTTGAGGGAACTTGCTGAGTATATTAAAGAAGGGATAACCACTTGGGCTATAAACAAGGTTGCTGAGGACATGGTAAGAAAGTTGGGGGGGAAGCCTGCGTTTAAAGGGTATAGGCCCGGATTTTCGGCCAACAAGTATCCCTTTGCCACTTGCATATCCATCAATGATGAGATAGTTCATGGACTTCCCTCTAAAAAGAGGGTGTTGGAGGAAGGAGACATAGTGAGCGTTGACATGGGAGTGAATTACAAAGGTTTTTATAGTGATGCCGCGGTAACCTATATGGTAGGCAATGTCAGAGAGGACGTTAAGAGGCTTGTGGAGGTTACCAAAAAGGCCCTTTACATGGGTATCGCAAAGGCATATCCAGGTAATAGGATAGGTGATATAAGCCATGCCATTGGTAGTTTTGTAAAGAGCTACGGCTTTTCGCCGGTTAGGGATTACTGTGGTCATGGGGTAGGCAAGAGGATACACGAGGATCCTGCTGTTCCCAACGATGGGGTACCTGGTACCGGGGAGATGATAAGGGTGGGGATGACGCTGGCTATTGAGCCCATGGTTTCCATGGGTTCTCCAGAGGCGGTTACAAAGAGCGACGGATGGACTGCTGCTACTAAGGACGGTTCTTATGCGGCTCACTTTGAGCATACCATAGCGGTGCTTGAGGACGGTCCTGAAATCTTAACACCGTGGGACAAAGATGCCTAAGAAAAAGGGTGAGACTATAGAGCTTGTGGGAACGGTTATAGAGCCTCTACCTAACGCTATGTTTAGGGTTGAGTTAGAGAATGGGTTGAAGATCTTGGCGCATGTTTCTGGAAAGATGAGGATGAACTTCATAAGGATTCTGCCTGGGGACAAGGTTAAGGTAGAGGTGTCGGCCTACGATCCCACAAGGGGAAGAATCATATACAGGCTGTAGTTGGGAGGAGGGTTATGAAGGTTAGAGCATCTGTGAAGAAGAGGTGCGCCCATTGCAAGATCATAAGGAGAAAGGGCGTGGTACGGGTTATATGTAAAGATCCCAGACACAAGCAGAGACAGGGTTAAGGAGGAGCTGGTATGGCGCGTATTGCCGGTGTGGATCTTCCCAAAAATAAGAGAATTGAAATTGCCTTGACCTACATCTTTGGTATAGGACTTTCTTCCTCTAAAAAGATATTGGAAAAGGCTGGGGTTGATCCGGACAAGAGGGTCAAAGATCTCACCCATGACGAGATAAGCCGTATAAGAGACATTATAGACAGGGAATACAAGGTTGAGGGTGAGTTGAGAAAAGAGATCGCTATGAACATAAAGCGCCTCATAGATATTGGCTGTTACAGAGGTATGAGGCATGTTATGGGTCTTCCGGTGAGGGGACAGAGGACCCGTACCAACGCCAGAACCAGGAAGGGTCCCAAGAAGACCGTTGCCGGTAGAGGTAAGAAGAGAGGAGCCAAGAAGTAATCTTTCAGGAGGAGTTGTCAGATGGCTAAGAGGCGTAGAAGAGGCAAAAAGAAGGAGAAGAAGCTTGTTCCCTCTGGTATTGCACACATTCAGGCAACCTTTAACAACACCATAATTACCATAACGGACCCGCAGGGTAATACCGTTTGCTGGTCCAGCGCAGGGGCCGTGGGGTTTAAGGGTACAAGAAAGAGCACTCCCTATGCCGCTCAGCTTGCTGCACAGGATGCCGCCAAAAAGGCTATGGATCAGGCTGGTATGCGCCACGTTGAGGTGTACGTAAAGGGTCCTGGTCCTGGTAGGGAGGCCGCTATTAGAGCCCTTGCCGCTGCGGGCCTTAACATAACGCTTATAAAGGATGTTACACCGTTGCCCCACGACGGTTGTAGACCACCAAGAAGAAGAAGGGTATAGGAGGTTGAGCCTTGAGGTATACAGGTCCCGTTTGCAGGTTGTGTAGGAGAGAGGGAGTCAAGCTTTATCTGAAGGGGCAGAAGTGTCTCTCCGATAAGTGCCCCCTTGAGAGGAGGAACTATCCACCAGGACAGCATGGAAGGAGGAGGGCGAAGCTTTCTGAGTACGGACTTCGTCTTCGTGAGAAGCAGAAGCTCAAAAGGATTTATGGTGTACAGGAGGATCAGTTCAGGCGCTACTTTGAGATGGCTACCAGGATGAAGGGGCTTACTGGTGAGAACCTCATAAAGATACTTGAGAGGCGCTTGGACAATGTGGTCTATCGTATGGGGTTTGCTACATCCCGAAGGGATGCAAGGCAGCTTGTGGTTCACGGGCATGTGCTTGTAAATGGCAGGAAGGTGGATATTCCGAGCTATCTGGTGGACCCTGGTGATGTTATTGAGATAAGGGACAAGATGAAGGATTCCGAAAGGGTGCAGAATGCCATGGAGCTTGCCCAATTCAGAGGCGTTCCCCACTGGCTTGAGGTTGACTTTGAAAACAAAAGGGGTGTCTTCAAGGCCATTCCTGAGCGTGCAGATGTCCAGATACCGGTTAACGAGGTTCTGATCGTAGAGCTATACTCCAAGTAAGGGAGGTAGAGCTAAATGTTTGATACGTGGAGTTATATTATACGCCCTACTAAGCTCTTGGTGGAGCAGGAGTCGCTGTCGGATAAGTACTGTAAGATAGTGGTGGAGCCTCTGGATAGAGGATACGGTATCACACTGGGCAACGCTCTTAGAAGAATACTGCTTTCGTCTATACCGGGCTATGCCATAACGGCTGTTAAGATAGAGGGGGTGTACCACGAGTTCACCTCTATCCCGGGTGTTAAAGAGGATGTTACAGATATTATTTTGAATTTGAAGCAGATTGACATAAAGGGCGATCTTGAGGAACCTGCCACTTTGAGGGTGCAGGCCAAGGGTCCTGGAAAGGTATACGCCAAAGATATACAGTGTCCCACCGGAATAGAGATACTCACTCCTGATGTGCTTATAGCCACCTTGGACAACGAGGAGACCACCCTGGAAATGGAGATGGTGGTTGAGGAGGGAAAGGGATACCTTCCCACAGAGGAGAGGAACCTTCAGGATTACCCGGTGGGAACTATACTGGTAGATGCGGTCTTTACACCGGTGAGGAAGGTTAACTTCCAGGTAGAGCCGGCTCGTTTAGGTAGGGCTACCAACTACGACAGGTTGATTTTGGAGATATGGACCAATGGAGCCGTTACTCCTCTTGATGCCTTCAAGATGGCGTTGCAGATCTTGAAAGATCATGTTGAGCTGCTTTTCTCCATAGAGGTAGGTGAATTAGGTGCAGTGGAGAAGGAAGAGCGTGCTGTGGCTGATGAACTTGAAGAAAAACTCAGCATGGGTATAGAGGAGCTTAATCTATCGGTGAGGGCGTACAACTGTTTGAAGAAGAAGGGTATAAACACCGTTGGTGAGCTTGTTAGGTTTAAGAAAGAGGATCTCATGAGTTTAAAGAACTTTGGAAAGAAGTCCCTTGAAGAGGTGGAGAAGGTTTTGGCTTCTTTGGGGTTGTCCTTGGGTATGGAGTTTGAGCAGGAGGGTAAGGAATGAGGCACAGGGTAAAGAAGGTTAAACTAAGTAGGACTGCCGAGCACAGGAACATGCTTATAAGAAACTTAGTTACCGCTTTGTTGAAACATGAGCGTATAAAGACCACCGAGGCTAAGGCCAAGGCCATGAGGCCCTGGGTGGATAAGGTGATAAACTGGGCCAAGAAGGGTGATCTTGCCAGCAAAAGAAGGGTCTTCGGCTATCTTACAGAGAAGGCCGTTGCCTATAAAATCATAAAAGAGGCACCCGAGAGGTACGCCGATAGAACCAGTGGTTACACTAAGATGTACAGGCTTGGGCCCAGAAGGGGCGATAACGCCGAGATGGCCTTGGTTGAGTTGGTGGATGCCAAGGTGGAGGCTCAGGAGGAGGAAGCCTAAAGGGTTTTGGGTTTCGTTACCGTTGTAGGAGCCGGCCTGGCCGGGGTTGAAGCGGCCTTTGCCTGTGTAAAGCTGGGGTTGAAGGTTAGGCTTTACGAAATGCGTCCTGTGAAGATGACCCCGGCCAGGCCGGCTCCTACAACGGTAACGA
>JALWBK010000167.1:4282-8753 GCA_027037155.1 bacterium
GAGCTTGTGTGTAGCAATTCTTTGAAGTCCGACGCTCTGGATACCGCATCGGGTCTTCTCAAAGCTGAGATGCGCCTTCTCGGTTCCGTGCTTCTTCAGGTTGCCGAGAAAGTGAAGGTCCCTGCGGGAACCGCTTTAGCTGTGGATAGAAATCTTTTCGCCCAAACGATCACAGAGTTGGTGGAAAGGACTGAGGAGATAGATCTTGTTCGTTGTGAGGTGAAGGAGATCCCCGATGAGAGGCCCTGCATCATTGCCACTGGTCCCCTCACTTCAGAGTCCCTTTCTAAAGCTATAGAGACCTTTTTAGGTGAGGGAAATTTAAGTTTTTACGATGCTGTAGCTCCCATTGTGGATGGGGAGAGCATAGACTATTCCAAGGCCTTTTGGGCCGATAGGTATGGAAAAGGGGAGGGGGATTACCTCAACTGCCCGTTGAGCGAAGAGGAGTACGAAGAGTTCTATCAGGCTTTGATAAGTGCAGAGTGTGTGCCTTTTAAAGAGTTTGAGGATCCAAAATACTTTGAGGGATGTATGCCCATAGAGGAGATGGCAAGGAGGGGGAAAGAGACTCTCCTTTTTGGCCCCATGAGGCCTGTAGGGTTGGTGGATCCATTTACCGGTAAGAGGCCGTATGCCGTGGTTCAGCTTCGTAGGGAGGACAAAGAGGGACGTATGTTCAACATGGTGGGCTTTCAGACAAAGATGAAGTATCCAGAGCAGGATAGGGTCTTCAGGTTGATACCGGCTTTAAGGAATGCTGAGTTTTTGAGGTATGGCAGTATCCATCGCAACACCTACATAAATTCCCCCAAGGTTTTAACCCCTTGGCTTGCCACGAAAAAGGACGGTATGCTCTTTTTTGCCGGTCAGATCACAGGGGTGGAAGGGTACATGGAGTCGGCGGCTACGGGAATAGTTGCCGGCATCAATGCCGCAAGGGTGGCTATGGGGAAGGAGCCTGTGGTACCCCCTGAGGTTACCATGATTGGCGCTTTGCTCAGGTACATATCCTCTCCCAAGGAGGACTTTCAGCCTATGAACGCCAATTTTGGTCTGCTGCCTCCACTAAAGCGCAGGATCAGGGACAAGAGGAAGAAGCGTCTTGCCATGAGTGAAAGGGCGCTTAAAGCTTTAGGTAGTTGGGTAGAAGAAAACGGATTGGAGGTTTTGAGGCGTGAACTGGTTTAAGGGAACGTTGAGCAAGGTAAGAAAAGGCAAAAAGGTTGACCAGAGCCTCTGGGTCTCCTGTGGTGGATGCGGCGAGATCGTTTACAAGAAAGAGGTGGAGAGAAACCTGAAGGTGTGTCCCAAGTGTGGGTACCACTTTAGGATTGGGGCGTGGGAACGTATAAACATGCTGTTGGACGAGGGTTCGGTGGTGGAGCTTGACGCAGAGCTTGCCCCTATGGATCCTCTGAGGTTCAAGGATACCAAGAGGTACAAGGATAGGTTAGAGGAGGCGCAGAAGAAGACGGGCATGAAGGATGCGGTGGTGAGTGTTGAGGGGAAGATAGACGGCGTTCCTGTACAGTTTGTGGCCTTTGAATTTGGCTTTTTAGGCGGAAGTATGGGTTCGGTGGTGGGAGAGAAGATAGCCAGGGCGGCCGAAAGAAGCATTGAAAAGCGCCAGCCCCTTATCATCGTAAGCTGTTCTGGGGGAGCTCGCATGCAGGAGAGTATGCTCTCCCTCATGCAGATGGCAAAGACCTGTGCTGTGGTGAGAAGAGTGTCAGATGCGAAGGTGCCTTTTATCTCCATCCTTTCCGACCCTACCACTGGTGGGGTGTCGGCCAGCTTTGCCCTTATTGCTGATGTGGTTATCGCAGAGCCGGGGGCCTTGATTGGATTTGCGGGTCCAAGGGTTATAGAGCAAACCATCGGGCAGAAGTTGCCTGAGGGCTTTCAGCGGGCAGAGTACCTTTTAGAGCACGGCTTTGTGGACATGATCGTTGAGAGAAAGCGGATGAAAGAGGTGTTGGCAAACCTGCTTAGGCTGTTGAGCGGAGGGAGTTATGTTCGTGCGTCCTGATGGAAGGGCTCCTGATAAGTTGAGGAAGGTGAGGGTTATAAGGGGTTACATGAAACATGCAGAGGGTTCTGTTCTTATTGAGATGGGAGATACAAGGGTTATCTGTACCGCGTCCGTTGAGGAGAAGGTGCCACCCTTTCTTAAGGGTACAGGCACAGGCTGGATTACCGCAGAGTACTCTATGCTTCCGCGGTCTACCCAGACACGCATAATAAGGGACGTGGTGAAGGGAAGAATAAACGGTAGAACCCACGAGATACAACGCCTTATCGGCAGGTCTTTGAGGGCTGTGGTGGATCTTGAAAAGCTTGGGGAACGCACCATCTGGATAGACTGCGATGTTGTGCAGGCAGATGGAGGTACCAGAACCGCTGCTATAACGGGCTCTTTTATAGCCCTTTACGATGCTATACAGTTTTTGATGAAGACGGGAGCTGTAAAAGAGAATCCAGTTAAGGATTATTTAGCTGCCGTGAGTGTTGGAGTGTACAAGGGGGTTCCTATCCTTGATCTCAACTTTGAAGAGGATTCCCAGGCCGAGGTGGACATGAACGTGGTCATGACGGGTTCTGGCAAGTTCGTTGAGATCCAGGGAACCGCTGAGAAGACGCCTTTTGATAAAAATACGCTGGATCGTTTACTTTCCCTTGCATGGAAGGGGATAAGGGAATTAATTTCTTTTCAAAGAAGGATTTTGGAGGCAGAGGTTAAAGGGAAATGAGTGCAGCGGTTAAGGACTTTGAGTTTAGAAGTGAGAGGGAGTGGTATCAGTTCTTTGGCAGAAATGAGGAGAACCTGAAACTTATTGAGAAGAGTTTCAGGGTGAAGATCACAGCCAGGGGAGGCAGGGTATCCATAACCGGTGAGGAAGACGACGTTAAGCAGGTATCCCTTTTGCTTGATGAGATATACGGGTTGCTCTCGCAGGGGTACCAGTTGAGAAAAAGCGACATAGAGTTTTCTATCAGGATGGTGAAGGAGGGAAGTGGTAAGGTAAAGGAGGTCTTTTCCGACGGTATTTACATAAGCACCAAGAAGAAGCTTGTGACTCCCAAAAGCGATACCCAGAGAAGGTACCTTGAGGCCATAAAGAGTAGCGATATCGTTTTTGGTGTTGGACCTGCAGGAACGGGCAAGACCTATCTTGCGGTGGCGATGGCTATAAGTGCCCTTTTGAAGAGGGAGGTGGAGAGGATAATAATCACTCGTCCCGCGGTGGAAGCGGGAGAGAGGCTCGGTTTTCTTCCCGGAGACTTGGTGGAAAAGGTGAGTCCTTATTTAAGGCCTATTTATGACGCTCTCTTTGATTTGGTTGGCTTTGATAAGGCGGAGCGCTTTCTGGACAAGGGGATCATAGAGGTAGCTCCCCTTGCCTTTATGAGAGGCAGGACTTTAAGCGGTGCCTTTGTCATCCTTGATGAGGCGCAGAATACTACCAGCGAACAGATGAAGATGTTCTTGACGAGATTGGGATACGATTCAAAGGCGGTTATCACGGGTGATGTGACTCAAATAGACTTGCCCAAAGGTACCGTCTCTGGTTTAGTGGAGGCCCTGCAGATATTACAGGGTATAGAAGGGATCTCTTTCGTCTTCTTCTCCGAAAAGGATGTGGTAAGACACCCTCTGGTGCGGGAGATCATAAAGGCCTACGAGTCAAAGGAAGCCGCTGAGAGGAATTGATTTTGGTTAAGGACCTTCTCTCTGAGCTTTCCCCCTATAAGGGCAGAATTGTTGTTCATATTTTGGTTTTCTCTATTCTAACGGCCCTTTTCCTTATGCCTTACAGGGCCTATCTTCTTTCAAGAATCACCTTAGGCAAGCCCTCTCCTATAACAGTGGTGTCACCCATTGATGTGGAGGTGGTGGACGAGGAGGCCACAGAGGCTCTGCGTAGGAACTTGGAAAGGCAGATGCCGAGAGTGTATCGCTTGGATACCTCTTGGGTTAAAGGTGCGTACGACAGGCTTTCCCATCTCTTCTTTGTTTTGAGGGGACTTCAGCTAAGGGGCGATTTGACCGCTGATAGACTTGGAGAGATAATTGCGGAAGAGGTGGGAGCAAAGCTTTCCAAAGAGGATCTTTCCCTTCTTCTTGAGAGCCGCTTCTCCTTTGAGATAGAGGCTTACATATCCAATGCCCTTAAAAAGATATCTTCCTATTATATTGTTGATAAGTACTTTGGGGGAAATATTGTAATCTATGATCCCTTGTTGAAGAGATACCTTTACCCTACCGAGAGCTCCGATATCTTTGAGCTGAAGGATGTGAGCAAGCTTGTCCACAGGGTATTAATGGAGATCTTTCCTTTAGATAAGACGAAATTTGTCCCTGCTTTTACAAAGCTGTTGGTGCCTTTGGTAAAGCCGAGCCTTTACTACGATGACGATCTGACCAAAGAGTATATCCAAAGAAGGCTCTCTTCCGTTGAACCGGTAA
>JALWBK010000168.1 GCA_027037155.1 bacterium
TGGATGAGGTTGAGAAACACAAAATGGAGGAGGAGTTCTTTGAGATTTCAGAAGGCGCTGCTAAGGCTATTAATAGAGCAAAGAGTGAGGGTAAAAGAATTCTTGCCTGTGGAACCACCGTGGTAAGGGCGTTGGAGAGTGCTGCAAAAGGTGGTGAGGTGTTGCCAGGGGCGAGGTGGACCGATCTTTTCATATATCCGGGGTATAAGTTCAAGGTGGTGGATGCCTTGTTGACCAACTTTCACCTTCCCAGATCAACACTTTTGATGTTGGTCTGCGCTTTTGCAGGCAAAGACTTTGTTATGGAGGCTTACCGTGAGGCGGTTAGGTGTCGTTATAGGTTTTACTCTTACGGTGATTGTATGCTTATCCTTTAGTAACCTTTACGCGGCTGAAGTTAAGGTATTTTTTAGTCCCAATGGTGGCTGTCAGGATGCGGTGATTTACGAGATACAGAGGGCTCGAAAGAGTATTGATGTTGCCATGTACGCCTTTACCTCAAGACCTATAGCCCGTGCCATACTTGATGCTTATAGGAGGGGTGTGAAGGTTAGGGTTGTTATGGATAAAAGGTTTGCTACATCCAGCCGTTTCAGTAAGTATAACTTTCTCAAGAAGAGAGGTATTCCTGTGAAGCTGGTATCGCCTCCTCCGGGAAAAGGGGGGAGGGTTGGCCTTATGCATCACAAGTTTGCGGTTATAGATGGGAAGGTGCTGTTGACGGGTTCTTTCAACTGGACTGCATCGGCTGAGAAGCTCAATTATGAAAACTTGCTGGTCTTTTATTCAGAGCGTATAGCCAAGATTTACGAGAGGGAGTTTGAGAGGCTCTGGCGATGAGAAGGTATGTGGGGATTATATTGTTTGGGATATGGGCTGCTTTTTTTTACTACGTTCATTACGGCAAAGTGGCAAATATGTATGCCAGAAGTAGCGTAAAAATAGAGAAGGTGTCCCCTGGTGCTATGGATGTTACCGTAAATGCTGGGGACTGTGCTGAGATTGCTCGCTACGAGGGATATTACGTTAATGTGGTGGGAAAGGTGAAGAAGGTTTTGGGTAACAGGATTGTTCTTGGTTGCTTGGATGTATATCTGCACGAAGGAGTAGATGTGTCGGTTCATCCTGAGGATGAGTTGAAGGTTAGAGGGTTTATTAAGCAGGACAGGGGGCACTACTTTGTGGATGTTTGGGACGAGCGTTTTATATCTTTATCCTCAAAGCCTTAAAGGGGCACACGGGAACGCATAGTTCGCAGCCCACGCATTTTTCTTTGTCGAAGTTTACCTTCATGTCGTCTTGGTTCAGGTAAAGTGCTCCTGTAGGGCATATAGCTGTACATGCACCACAGTGGGTGCACAGCTCTTCATCCTTTTCTATGTCCGCTGCTAATAGCCTTACACCTACGCCCACCTCTTTGAGGAATTCTATCCCCCTTTCAAAATCTGTGTCTTCTCCTATCAGCTCCAGTACCATGAGCCCCTCTTCGTTGGGGGTGATTTTCGCCTTTAGGATGTTGAACATCAGGTGATGCTTGGAGTGGAGCATGTAGATTATAGGCTTATCCCACGTGTGTTTTGGGAAGGTGAGCACCACTTTTTTAGCTATCTTCACCTTGGTCCTCCCACGTTGATAACTTATCTATAACCTTTGGTATGAGCCAGGTGGCCATCTCCCTTAGGGAGCCTCCGGCGAGCACCACCTGCAGTTTGTTATGGGTGTGCTGTCGGGCAAAGTCCTTTACCATGCTTGCAATATGAAGAAAACATTCCCGTGAAAGCCCAACACTTCCGTAGTCTCCCCTGTAGGTGTCAAAGCCCATGTACCAGTAGAATAGGTCGTGCTTGAAGGAGGAGGCTATACTCAGCGCCTTTTCCACAATTTTTATGTAGTCACCATCGGGGTCTCTGTCGTAGGTTACCCAGGTGACATCAAAGTCGTGTCTCAGTCCATCGTCGCTATGCCATTCCCTATCGCAAAGGCACAGATGCAGTGTGTTGGTGTCTTTGTGAAGCTCAAGGAGCTGACGCGTTCCATCCCCGTGGTGTGCGTCTGTATCAAGTATTACGAACCTGAGATTGGGGTTGATGGTTTCTCTCGCGTTGGTTATGGCGAGGATCACATCGTTGAAGCAGCACGCTCCCCAGAAGTAGTCTCTGCCAGCGTGATGCCCTCCACATCCTATGAAGCAGAAGGCGTTGGTTAGTTGGTTTGTAAGGATTAGCTGGGTTGCCTCCACCACACCGCCAGCACTTTCGTAAGCAGTAGAGCAAAAGGTGGTACTCTCTACCTCTTGCACCATCTTTGGGGTGTGGATTTTTAGCACCAGCTCTTTGGGTACAGGTTTGCTTTCGTAAAGCAGGATGTTTTCTTTGGAGAGAAGAGGAACCAAGGCGTCGGGGAAATCTGCCAACCTATTGCCAGCAGTCAGGTAGCTTCTGCGGCTAAAGGACCTGTGGTAAAAGATTCCCGTCTTTCTCACCCGCTCTCTCCCAGCGCCTTAAGGTCTTCTGGCAAGGGCCGCTTTTTCCAGTTTTTATCTATACAGACAAAGGTGAGCTTTGTATAGGCCACCTCTTGCGTTTTTAGGAAGAACCTCACAGTGAAGGTTATGGACGATGGGGTTATTTTTTCTATCTCCACCTTTGTGTTGAGGTACGCT
>JALWBK010000169.1 GCA_027037155.1 bacterium
TATCACGTCAAACTGATCCGCCTGTATCTCTGAGTCCACTTTGGTGTTGGCTTCGTATACGTACTTTCCGAACTTGAAGGTCTCGTCAATGGTGCCTGTGGAGTCCATCTCAAAGGGGCTGTACTCGAGCTTCACGTTGGGGATGAAGGGTATGGGATGTTCAAATCTAAGCCAATAGTATGGGCTTGTAAGGGACCCTGTACCTAAATCGTCCTCTGTGTCCACACGATTTCCCTTATACTTGACCCACCCTGAAAGATCCTTGTTCCACACGGCCACTCCGCCTTCAATGACCATCGCCATGGCAGAGGTGGTCAAAAGCATAAACAGAGACACCAACAGAACACTCCACTTCAGCTTGCCAACCATGCCTCCTCCCCCTTTGCGTTGAAAATTGTTTTTTCTCAGAGTATGAGAGTAAACCTACAAAATCAATGGGAGAGTACAGTTTGGCGAATAATTTGATGGCTAACATTGAGGAGGTACTTGAGAGGATAAGGAAAGAGTACGTAAAATGGCGGGAGCCTGTGGTTACCCGTCTTGCTAAGAGAAGAAGGGATCCTTACAAGGTGCTTGTTTCCTGCATTCTGAGCCTCAGAACCAAGGATGAGGTGACCAAAGAGGCGACAAAAAGGCTTTTTGAAAGGGCAGATAACCCACAGAAGATGCTTGAGCTTGACGAGAAGGAGATCGCAAAGCTGATCTACCCCGTTGGCTTTTACAACACCAAGGCCAGAACCATAAAAGAGATTAGCAGGATTTTGGTCGAAAGGTATAACGGGAAGGTACCTGATACCATGGAGGAGCTTCTGAAACTTAAAGGTGTTGGTAGAAAAACCGCCAATCTCGTACTCGTGGAGGGGTTTGACAAACCAGGGATCTGCGTTGATACCCATGTGCACAGGATATGCAATAGGTTGGGATGGGTGAAGACAAAGACTCCCAATGAGACGGAAAGAAAACTGAGGGAGATACTTCCTGAGAAGTACTGGAAGGAGATAAACAGGTGGTTCGTGGCCTTTGGAAAGACTATATGCAAACCCATATCGCCCCACTGCTCCCTCTGTCCTGTAAATGACCTCTGTCCCAAGGTAGGGGTTAGGAGGTCCAGGTAGTATGGGCTTAGTTGATCTGTTAAAGCACTTTGACGATAACCCCACCTTTTTCAAATGGATGGTAAACCTTTACCCGCCTCTTTTTTTCGCCGGTGTTAGGGTAAGGGAGGTTTCCAAGGACTTTAAAAGGATAGTGGTGGAGACAAAGCTTACCTGGTATAACAGAAACTACGTGGGCACTCAGTTCGGTGGTACCCTGTACGCCATGGTGGATCCCTTTTACATGATCATGCTTATGAAGAACTTGGGTAGAGGCTATGTGGTGTGGGACAAAGCAGCTTACATAGAGTTCGTTAAACCGGGAAAGGGAACTGTGAAAGCCGTTTTTGAGATTACGCAAGAGGATATTGACAGGATAAAAGACAAAACGGCAGGTGGAGAAAAATACTTACCTGAGTTTTGGGTGGATGTGACCGATACCGATAATCAGGTGGTGGCGAAGGTGAAGAAGGTGCTTTACGTGAGGAGAATCTCTCTTGACAAGAGCCTAACTAAGGGTTAATTGAAGTATCGGAATGGGTAGGGACGTAGCTCAGGGGGAGAGCACTTGCTTGACGCGCAAGGGGTCGGCGGTTCAAATCCGCCCGTCCCTACCAGATTTTATTTTCCTTCCTTATCCCTCCACTCTGGAGTTTAAGGTATTATCGTGGTAAAAGCCTTCCCGTACAGCGTATCAAGGAGGTATTTCTGATGATAGATGTTGTTCTGTCCACAGGAGAGAGGGGTTCCTTTAGTGAGGGAACAAGCGTAGGGGATGCCATCTTTTCGTTGAATCCTGCCTTAAAGGGCAAGGTGCTTGCTGCTCTTGTCAACGGTAGGACCGTTGATTTGAGCTTCAAGCTTGATGCTGATGCAAATATTAAGCCCCTTACCTTTGACGATCCAGAAGGAAGAGAGATCTTTTGGCACAGTAGCGCTCACATAATGGCTGCCGCGGTGAAGCGCCTCTTTCCAGAGGTGAAAGTGACCATAGGCCCTGCCATAGAGACCGGCTTTTACTACGACTTTGACTTTGACAGAGGGTTCACCCCCGAGGACTTAGAGCGGATAGAGGCCGAAATGGCAAAGATTGTGGAGGAGGATGTCCCCTTTGAAAGGGTGGAGATGCCCAAAGAGGAGGCTTACAAGCTCTTTGAGGATATGGGGGAGACCTACAAGCTTGAGATACTGAACGAGATAGAGGATGAGGTGGTTTCCCTGTATAAAACAGGGGAATTTATAGATCTTTGTAGGGGGCCACACATTCCTTCTACTGGCTTTGTAAAGGCCTTCAAACTTACAGGGGTGGCAGGGGCGTACTGGAGAGGCGATGAGAGCAACAAAATGCTTCAAAGGATTTACGGCGTCTCCTTTCCTACCCGCAAACAGCTCAAGGAGTATTTGAATTTTATAGAGGAGGCGAAAAAGAGGGACCACAGGAAGCTTGGTAAGGAGCTCAAGCTCTTCCTTATAGAGGAGGAGGTAGGGCCTGGTCTGGTTATATGGCTTCCCAAGGGAGCTACCATTAGAAGGATCATAGAGGACTACTGGAA
>JALWBK010000170.1 GCA_027037155.1 bacterium
GGTAACAAGGGCGTGGTTTCCAAGGTGCTGCCCATAGAGGATATGCCCTTCCTTGAGGATGGAACGCCGGTGGACATGGTGCTGAACCCCTTGGGCGTTCCTTCCCGTATGAATGTGGGACAGATTTTGGAGACGCATCTTGGCTGGGCAGCTAAGGAGCTTGGCAAGAAGTTAGGTGAGATCCTTGATGCTTACAGGGAGCAGGCGGCTCAGAAGCTGAGGGAGTTTTTGAAAGAGGTCTATCAGGAGAAGTCTCACTGGATAGATGAGTTGGACGATGAGAGGGTGATTGAGCTTGCGAAGAAGTTGTGTGATAAAGGTATTCCCATGGCCACTCCCGTCTTTGATGGTGCCAAGGAGGAGCAGATCAAGGATCTCTTGGAGAAGGCGGGACTTCCGAGAACAGGGCGTGTGAAGCTCATAGATGGCAGGACCGGAGAGCCCTTTGATCATACCGTTACCGTGGGTTACATGTACATGCTGAAGCTGCATCATCTCGTTGACGACAAGATCCACGCCAGGGCCACAGGTCCTTACTCCCTCATCACCCAGCAGCCTCTGGGTGGAAAGGCCCACTTTGGTGGACAGAGGCTTGGAGAGATGGAGGTCTGGGCCCTTGAGGCTCATGGTGCCGCCTACACCCTGCAGGAGATGCTGACCGTTAAGTCCGATGATCTTGCGGGAAGGAACAAGATCTACCAGGAGATCATTAAGGGACATCCCATACTCAGACCTGGTATGCCGGAGTCCTTCAGGGTTCTGGTGAAAGAGCTGCAGGGTCTTTGTATAGATGTGGAGTTGATTAAGAGGAAAAAATAGAAAGGAGGGGTAACTCGTGGTTGAGAGCATTATGGAGTTTTACGAGCAGCCGCAGGATCCTTCTGATATTGAGGCTGTTCGCATAAAGCTTGCGTCTCCTGAAAAGATAAGGGAGTGGTCTTACGGTGAGGTAAAGAAGCCCGAAACCATTAACTATAGAACCTTCAAGCCGGAAAAGGATGGTCTCTTCTGTGCCAGGATCTTTGGTCCTGTAAGGGACTGGGAGTGCCTGTGCGGTAAGTACAAGAAGATTAAACACAGGGGAATCATCTGTGATAAGTGTGGTGTGGAGGTTACCTCGTCCAAGGTCCGTCGTGAGCGTATGGGTCACATAGAGCTTGCTGCCCCTGTGGCGCACATCTGGTATGTTAAGGTGCTGCCCAGTAAGATCGGCACCCTTTTGGGGCTTACGGTAAAGGACTTGGAGAAGGTGATCTACTACGAGTCCTACATCGTTGTGGATCCTGGTGATACACCTCTTAAAGAAAAAGAGATACTTTCTGAGGCGAGGTACAGAGTTTTAAGGGAGCAGTTTGGCGATGCCTTTGATGCGAGGATGGGCGCTGAAGCCATAAGGGATCTTTTGAAGAAGATAGACCTTTACGAGCTTGAGGAGGAGCTGAAGCGTCAGCTGAGGGAGGTGCATTCAGCTCAGGCTGCCAAGGACATAATAAAGCGCTTGAAGCTGGTTCAGGCCTTTATTGAGTCTGGTAATAGGCCTGAGTGGATGATCCTTGAGGTGATTCCGGTGATCCCTCCAGATCTGAGGCCTTTAGTGCCCTTGGATGGTGGAAGATTCGCCACCAGCGATCTGAACGACCTCTACAGAAGGGTTATAAACAGAAACAACAGGCTTAAGAGGCTGCTTGAGCTGAAGGCTCCCGACATCATCATCCGCAACGAGAAGCGTATGCTCCAGGAGGCGGTGGACGCCCTCTTTGACAACGGCAGGATGGCAAGACCTATCAAGGGTTCTAATGGAAGGCCTCTTAAGTCCCTTTCCGATACACTCAGGGGCAAGCAGGGAAGGTTCAGACAGAACCTTCTGGGTAAAAGGGTGGACTACTCTGGACGTTCCGTTATCGTGGTGGGTCCTGAGCTTAAACTGAATCAGTGCGGCCTTCCCAAGATCATGGCCTTAGAGCTCTTTAAGCCCTTCGTGATACACAAGCTGATCTATGAGAAGCAGATCGTTCCCACTTTGAAGAGTGCGAAGAAGTTGGTTGAGCAGCAGGTCCCTGAGGTGTGGGATGCTTTGGATGAGGTGGTAAGAGATCATCCGGTCTTGTTGAACCGTGCCCCGACACTTCACAGACCATCCATTCAGGCCTTTGAGCCCATACTGGTGGAGGAGAAGGCCATAAAGATACATCCTTTGGTCTGTGTGCCTTACAACGCTGACTTTGACGGCGATCAGATGGCGGTACACGTGCCGCTGTCTTTGGAAGCCCAGACGGAGTGCCACGTACAGATGATGGCCAACCATAACATCCTTTCCCCTGCCCATGGCAAGCCTCTTACATATCCTACCCAGGACATGGTTCTTGGTCTCTACTACCTCAGCAAGCCCAGGGCCAAGGCCAAGGGTGAGGGCAAGATCTTCTCCTCTCCCGAGGAGGTGAGGATTGCCTATGAAGAGGGAGCGGTTCACCTGCAGGCGAAGATAAAGGTTAGGATAGGCAAGAAGCTTTACGATACTACCGTAGGAAGGGTGCTCTTCTATTTGATTGTTCCTCCGGTCATTGAGTTTGAAGAGGTCAATAAGGTTCTCAACAAAAAGGTTCTGCAGAATATCGTCTTTGAGGTGGTAAAAAGGGGAGGCAAC
>JALWBK010000171.1:0-3041 GCA_027037155.1 bacterium
CTTAGCTGCCTTCCCTGACTACTTAAAAGAGGATCAGAGGGTACCCGATGATCTTGCCGAGCTCGGCAGACTCGTTAATGAACCTGGCTCCAACATAATAAAGCTTCCCAACATCAGTGCCACTGTACCTCAGCTCAAGGACGCCATAGCCGAACTGAGGAAAAAGGGCTATATGGTGCCCGAGTATCCCGAAGAACCCAAGACGGAAGAGGAGAAGAAGATACAGGCAAGATACGCCGAAGTACTTGGAAGTGCGGTTAATCCAGTAATAAGACAGGGTAACAACATAAGAAGGGTTCCTGAGCCCGTAAAGGAAGCCGCCAAGAAGTTCCCCGATCTCATGGGACTCCCCCTAAAGCCTTGGCCCAAGGACTCCAAGTGCCATGTGTCATACATGAGCAAAGGGGACTTTTACGAATCCGAAAAGTCCATCACTGCCCCCAGGGACATGAAGATCACCATCCAGTTTGTGGACGAAAACGGGAATGTCACCAACCTGAAAGAGGTGCAGCTCACAGAGGGAGAGGTCTTTGACGGCAGCTGTATGAACGTGAAGGAGCTTCAGAAGTTCTTTGAAGAGCAGCTTGAAGACGCCAAGAAAAAGGACGTCCTCTTCTCCCTTCACCTGAAAGCCACCATGATGAAGGTCTCCGATCCTCCTATCTTTGGTTACTGCATCAAAGCACTGCTCAAAGACGTGTACGAGAAGTACGGAGACCTATTAGAGGAGATTGGTTTTAACCCCAACAACGGGCTCGTTGACTTAGAACAAAAGATGCAGAAGCTGCCCGAAGAGAAGAGGAAGGAGTTGGAAGCAGCTATTAAAGAGGCCTTTGAAAAAGGCCCCAAGATGTACATGGTGGATTCGGATCGCGGAATCACTAACCTTCACGCTCCTAACCTGGTCATCATAGACGCATCAATGCCTGTTGTGATCAGAGACGGTGGAAAGGCATGGGGACCCGATGGCCAGCTCCACGACGCCAAGTGTGTAATACCCGACAGGTCTTATGCTCCCATCTACGAAGAGATTGTGGAAGACTGCAAGAAGAACGGTGCCTTTGACAGGACCACTATGGGTACCGTAATCAACATAGGCCTCATGGCCATGAAGGCAGAGGAGTACGGCTCCCACGACAAGACCTTCTTTGCCCCCACCAACGGATACTTCAGGGTGGTGGATGACCAGGGCAACGTACTCATGGAACACAAGGTTGAGAAAGACGACATCTGGAGAGGATGCCAGGTCAAGGACATAGCCGTAAAGGACTGGGTGAAGCTTGCGGTAGAGCTTGGAAGAAGCACAGGCTACTACGTGGTCTTCTGGCTCGACAAGAACAGAGCCCACCACGCAGAGCTCATAAAGAAGGTGGAGAAGTACCTCAAAGACCATGATACATCGGGAATTGACATCAGGATACTGAGCCCGGCAGAGGCCATGAGGTTCACCTGTGAAAAGGTAAGGAAGGGCGAAAACGTTATAGCCGTTACCGGAAATGTGTTGAGGGATTATCTTACAGATCTCTTCCCCATACTGGAGGTGGGAACCAGCGCCAAGATGCTCTCTGTCATTCCCCAGCTTGCCGGTGGTAAGCTCTTTGAGGCAGGAGCAGGTGGTTCCGCTCCCAAGCACGTACAGCAGTTCTTGAAAGAGGGCCATCTCAGGTGGGACTCCATTGCCGAGTTCGTGGCAACCGCCGCATCCATTGAGTTCGCCGCAGAGCTCAACAACAATAAGAAGGCAGCCGTCCTTGCCAAGGCAGCCAACGAGGCCATAAAGGGCGTTCTTGAGAATCAAAAGTGGCCTGGAAGAAAGGTGGGACAGCTTGACACCAGAGGAGAGCACTTCTACTTCGCCCTCTACTGGGCCAAGGCTTTGGCCGAACAGGACGAAGATGCCGAGCTGAAGGAGAAGTTCACCGAGGTTTACAAGAAGATGGCCGAGAACGAGCAGAAGATCCTTGACGAGATCATGGCAGCCGAGGGCAAACCTGCCGATATTGACGGATACTACTTCCCCGACGAGGAAAAGGTTGAAAAGGCCATGAGGCCCAGCCCAACTCTAAATGCCATCATTGACAGCATGTAAAACAAGAGGGGGAGCTTGAGCTCCCCCTTTCCATTTTTAGTCTTCCAACCGATAGCGGTAAACGAAGAAGTTTACCGTCACCTTTCTGACGTAGTTCCTCGTTTGAGAGACAGGATAAAAGGCAACCACATCTGAGGCATCCTCCACCCATTGATTTTCACTCAACCACTTAGAGACGGCGGTAGGACCAGAGTTGTAAGCAGCCACAGCCAAAAAGGCAGGGAACTTCTCTGAAAGGTGCGATAGATACCAAGTTCCGTACTTTATGGAGAAAAAGGGGAAAAAGTATTTTGGAATCTCTGGATCATCTCCAAGCCTTTGGGATATCCAAAGAGCCGTTTTGGGAATTATCTGCATTAGACCCATAGCATCCGACGAAGACAGGGCAAAGCGATCAAAGAGGCTCTCCTGCCTCATAACGGCATAAACCAAATCCTCATCTACCCCATAGGCCCATGAACAGAGCCTCACCAAAGAACCATAGGGCCTCAAGTAGCTGTACCTAAACCTCTCGTCTTTGCCCAGCCTCTTATCAACCCAAAGAAGCCTCACACCGTAGAAAGGATTGGGCAAAAGAGGAATAGTCCCATACCAATATCTTTTTTCCATACACTCCTTTAGTGCCTCAAGGCTAATTCCGTCCAAGCCAAACTCCTGAAGCCATAACGCTTCTTCACAAACCAACTCTTGCTTCAAAGGAGAAATTTTTCTCTTTACAGCCAAGCCCTTCTTTAAGGAGAACATCACGCGGTAGAAATCGTTAGCGGGAAGCCGGCTCAAGTCTCTTTCCTCTTTTTCAACACCAAGCCCTAACTTACTTTTTATTTTCCACTTCCAGTAAAGCCCAAAGCTATCCTCCATGGGCGAAAGAACCGCCATGGCAAAATCCCACTGCCCAGTACGATAGTAAGCCAAGGCGAGAAGTCTTCTCACCTCGGTTTCTCTGTTCAGC
>JALWBK010000171.1:3051-8669 GCA_027037155.1 bacterium
CACCGAAAGCTGCGCTAAAAAATACCTTGTAATTGTGGCAATTCTTGCATCGATTGAGTTGCCCAGTAACTTAAGGGCCTCTTTAACCCTCCCTCTATGAAGAAGGCAATTGGCAGCATAGGGGATAAGCTCTTCATTACCTTCCTTTGCCTCATAAATCGCAAGCTCACATAAACCCAGCAGACTTACCCTTTCAGCCAACGTCAGCGAAAAGGCAACAGTGTGAACCAAAAGAAAAAGCAGAAAGATTAGCTTCCTCATTCTCCTTGAGAGCTCTCATTAACGATCTGCTTTCCCTCCTCCTCGTCTTTCATAAGCTTGTACTCAATACTGTCCACAAGAGCCTGCCAACTCGCCTCTATCACGTTCTCATGAACACCAACGGTACCCCATCTGCGTTTTCCATCAGTGGACTCAATGAGCACCCTCACCTTAGCCGCGGTACCCGCGTACTCATCAAGAATCCTGACCTTATAGTCAACAAGATGCATCTCCTTCAGATTGGGATAGAACTCCTCAAGGGACTTCCTCAAAGCACTATCCAGAGCATTGACAGGACCGTTTCCCTCAGCAGCGGTCAGCTTTGCCCCCACAGGCGTCTCAATCTTGATAGTAGCCTCGCTCACAGGCTGGTCATCCCTACCCCTCTTCTCCACTATCACCCTAAAGCCCTTAAGATCAAAGTAGGGCTTGAACTTCTTCATGGTCTTCTTGATCAGAATCTCAAAGGAAGCCTCTGCACCTTCAAACTGGTACCCCTGATGCTCCAAGACTTTTAGCTTCTCAAGCACCTCCTGTACCAGTGGATCCTTAGAATCCAAATCAAGACCAAACTCCTTTGCCTTGTAAACGATATTTGACCTACCAGAAAGATCGGATACTAAAACCCTTCTCACATTTCCAACTAACTCCGGATTGATGTGCTCGTAGGTTTCAGGCTTTCTCATAACGGCACTAACATGCACCCCGCCTTTGTGGGCAAAGGCCGCCTTACCAACGTAGGGCTGATGCGTCCAGGGCTTAAGATTAGCGATCTCGTAAACGAAACGAGAGATGTTGGTAAGCTTCCTCAGGTTCTCTGGTGGAATACACTCTATGCCCATCTTGAGCATGAGATTTGGTATGATGGAGCAAAGATTGGCATTACCGCAGCGCTCCCCAAAGCCGTTCATAGTGCCCTGCACATGCACCACTCCACACTTAACCGCCACCACGGAGTTGGCCACCGCACACTCGGTGTCGTTGTGGCAGTGAATACCCAAAGGCGTGCTCACGTGCTTTTTCACCTCATTCACTATACTCTCAATCTCAAAGGGCAAAGAGCCACCATTGGTATCACAAAGACATATAACATCAGCACCAGCCTCCTCAGCAGCCTTGATGGTCTTTAAGGCGTATTCTGGATTCCTCTTGTAACCGTCAAAGAAGTGCTCTGCGTCGTAAATGACCTCTCTTCCATGCTTTTTCATAAAAGAGACCGTATCGTAAATCATCTTGAGGTTGTCATCTAAAGAGCACTTCAGCGCATCCAGAACGTGCATGTCCCAGGACTTACCAAAGATCGCCACCACCTCTGTCTCAGCCTTCAAGAGAGCTATAACGTTCTGATCCTTCTCAACACTAACAGAAGCCCTTCTGGTGCTACCAAAGGCGCTTATTTTGGCGTTCTTCAGGTTTAGCTTTTGGGCAAGCTCAAAAAACTCCATATCCTTGGGGTTGGAACCGGGCCATCCCCCTTCAATGTAGTGTATACCAAGCTCATCAAGCTTTTCCGCAATCAGCAACTTATCCGTTGAAGAAAAGGAAATCTCCTCAGCCTGAGTTCCATCCCTAAGGGTAGTATCATAGATCTTGACCATGTCCCTCCTCCGAAGCGCTTTATTTTACAAAAGTTAATTACTGAGAAACACTTTTTCAAGAGATACCTGAACACAGGAAGGATCAAGAGGGAAGTGCTAAAGAGAAAAGGGGTGGCTACAAGCCACCCCAAGAATCTTTCTCTGTTCTACTTAACCTCACCCAAGCCAAAGGCGTCGTGCAAAGCCCTAACTGCAAGCTCTGTGTATTTGTCCTCTATGATACAAGAGATCTTAATTTCGGAGGTGCTGATCATCAAAATGTTTATGCCTTCATTGGCAAGGGTCTCAAACATCTTAGCCGCAACGCCCGGATGGGACCTCATGCCAACACCAACCACAGAGACCTTGGCTATACGCTCATCGGTGGTGTAGCCCTTGGCACCTATCTCCTTAACCACCTCCTCTATGACCTTAACAGCCTTGGGCAGATCGGTTTCTGCCACAGTAAAGGAAAGGTCAGTCAATCCTTCATGGGACACGTTCTGTACGATCATATCCACGTTTATGTTTGCATCGGCAAGGGGCTTAAATATGGCCTTGGCAATACCAGGTCTATCAGGCACATCCACCACCGTTATTCTTGCCTGATTCTTATCGTGGGTAACGGCACTTACCAAAACATCTTCCATATTCTTGGTAAAGGGCACAACCATGGTTCCCTCCTCCTCCTCAAATGATGAACGCACATGGATAGGTATTCCATACTTCATACCTATCTCCACAGACCTCACCTGGAGCACCTTCGCTCCGGCACTGGCCATCTCTAACATCTCCTCAAAGCATATCCTATCAAGCTTTCTTGCATTGGGCACTATGCGAGGATCCGCGGTATAAACCCCCTTCACGTCGGTGTATATCTCGCAGACATCCGCTTTCAAGGCTGCTGCAAGAGCCACTGCCGTGGTGTCAGAACCGCCTCTGCCCAGCGTTGTAACATCGTGGGAAAGCTCTGAAACTCCCTGGAAACCAGCCACAACCGCTATCTCACCTCGCTTCAAAGCCTCTAATATGTTTTTCGCCTCAATCCTCTTGATCCTCGCCTTGGTATGGGCATCATCGGTAATGAATCCAGCCTGCCTGCCGGTAAAGGAACGAGCTTTGTAACCCATCTCCTTCAAAGCGATGGCAAGCAGCGCCGAAGAGACCCTCTCTCCCGATGAAAGAAGCAGATCCATCTCCCTCTCATCTGGTATCTCGGCAAGCTGCTTGGCAAGGTTTATCAGTCTGTCGGTCTCACCGGCCATGGCAGAAACCACCACAACCACATCGTTTCCCTGATCCCTTACCTTCGCCACCCTTCGTGCCACATTCTTTATACGCTCAATATCACCTACCGAAGTCCCACCAAACTTCATAACTACCAGTGCCATAGTTACCTCCAAGAGAAAGAAATCACAATCTCTACCTGTGGCGCTACATTATAGCAGAAGAAAATCTTACTGCAAGAGTGTAAGCAGAAACCAGACTCTTAAAATTCGCAATACCTTTACCAGCTATGTCAAAGGCGGTGCCATGATCGGGAGATGTTCTGACAATGGGAAGCCCAAGGGTCACATTAACCCCCTCCTCAAAGCCCACAAGCTTCACAGGGATAAGACCCTGATCGTGATACATGGCAACCACCGCATCGTACTTACCCTTCAGATGCCAGTAAAATATGGTATCGGCAGGGTGCGGCCCCGATACCTCAAAGCCCTCCCTCCTCAAACGTTCAATGGCAGGAAGTATTACCCTCTGCTCCTCGCCACCAAAGGCTCCCGACTCTCCAGCGTGGGGGTTCAGTCCACAAACGGCCACTCTTGGAGACTCTATCCCATAGAGGCGGATCAGCTCACCACAGGTAAGCCTTGCAACCCTGTAAACCTCCTCTTCTGTGAGAAGCTCAAAGACCTTTCTCAAGGCCACATGAATGGTCACAAGCACCACCCTTATGCCGCCTCCAACCAACATCATGGCGTAATTATCAGTGCCTGTGAGCTCTGCCAGCATCTCGGTATGTCCGGGATAGTCATACCCCGCAGCGTGCATGGAGGCTTTAGATATAGGAGCGGTTACCATGGCTGAAGCCTCTTTTTTCAAGCAAAGATCTACCGCACACCTAATGTACCTTACAACCGCCTCACCACAAACCTTAGAGCTTTTGCCTGGCGAAAAATCCTTACCAGGAGTGAGTTTTGTAAGAGAAAGCACATTCAGACATCCCTCTTCAACCTCTTTTAACGAAGAAACCTCTTTCAATTCCACTGGAATCTTCAAAAGATTCCGATAAAAATCCAGAACCCCATAATCCCCAACCACTACAGCAGATGGGATCTTTCCCGCATGATGAGCCTTGAGTATTATCTCAGGGCCAACGCCAGCAGGATCTCCCATGGCGATCAGAACTGGTCCCACTTCTTCCTCTCCTCCAGCACTTCGTAAAGTTCCGACGCTTCACTCTTTCGGACATTTCCAACCGGAACCTTAACCACCCTGAACTTCAAGTAGAACCTCGCAGCGTCTATCTCCACCACATCACCCACCTTAACCTTGCGCGAGGGCTTGGCAACGGTACCATTAACCCTTATAACACCTGCATCGCACGCCTCTTTGGCAAGCTCCCTTCTTTTTATTATCCGCGAAACCTTCAAGAACTTGTCCAACCTCAAGGACACATCCTCTCCAGAAACTGCTGTGCCTGATAAACAGCTATAGCACCATCGGCACAGGCGGTAACAACCTGTCTCAGGTTCTTCCTTCTCACATCACCTGCCGCATACACCCCAGGTATGTTGGTCTCCAAGTTTTCGTTGGTAATAATAAAGCCACCGGCATCCAGCTCAATCACATCCTCCACAAAAGCTGAGTTGGGCCTTATCCCGATAAAGATGAAAACTCCCGCCACCGGCAACTTCCACTTATCCCCCCGCTTTACATTTTTCAGCTCCAGAGCCTCTACAGAGTTGGTGCCCAGAATCCTCTCCACCACTGTATCCCAGATAACCTCTATCTTTTCGTTCTTGAAAAGCCTCTCCTGAAGTACGGGAGCAGCTCTCAACTTGTCTCTCCTGTGTATCAAATAGACCTTGGAGGCAAACTTAGTCAGAAAGACCGCCTCCTGCACAGCCGTATCTCCTCCACCAACCACCGCCACCTCAAGTCCCTTATAAAAGGGACCATCACAGGTAGCACAGTAGGAAACGCCCTTCCCCATAAACTCCTTCTCCCCCTCAACACCCAACTGTTTGGGGGAAGCTCCCGTAGCTATGATGATAGTACGGCCCTCAAACCACTCAGAACCAGCGTAAAGCACCTTCTTGTCCCTGTACTCCTCCAATCCAGTAGCCTCCGCCGTAACAAACTGTATACCCATCTTCTCCGCCTGCTTCCTCATCCTATCCGTTAGCTCCATTCCAGAAATCCCCTCATCAAACCCAGGATAGTTCTCCACCCAATCACTAAGAGCTATCTGCCCTCCAGGAGCAAATCTCTCAACGATGACTGCATCAAGCCTTGCCCTTGCCGCATAAATCCCCGCAGTGAGTCCCGCAGGTCCCGCTCCCACTATCACCAAGTCGTAGCACTTTTTCATCTTGCCCTCCTTCAAATGCCGTAGCGCTTAATAGCCTTTAAATAAGCCACTAAGGTTTTTTCGTCTACAAAGCCCTCTATCCTCCTCCTTATCAATCCCTTTCCATCAACAATAAGAATCACAGGAACCCTCTTAATACCAAAGAACTCCACCACCTTGGGTATCTCTTTAGGATTCAAGGCGTACAC
>JALWBK010000172.1 GCA_027037155.1 bacterium
TACTCCAACATGTTCAGAGGCGTTGTAGGGTTGAGCACAACCCCTGCTTTGGCACCTTTTGCCTTTATTGTCTGTATCACCCTGTTGGGGTGGCATGTGGCCTCAATATGGAAGGTGAGGATGTCGGCTCCTGCGTCCACAAAGATGGGCGCGTACTTTTCGGGATCACTCACCATGATGTGCACATCAAGGGGCAGGCGGGTCTTCCCCTTGAGGGACTTCAGGACAGGGGTGCCAATACTTATGTTGGGCACAAAGTGCCCGTCCATCACGTCCACGTGTAGGTAGTCGGCTCCTGCCTCCTCCACCTTTCTTATCTGTTCTCCTAATCTCCAGAAGTCGGCGCTCAGTATAGAGGGTGCTATCTTTATCATCTACAACCTCCTCAACTTGGTTATGAAGAAGCCATCGCTGTTGGTCTTATGTGGCAGGAAAAGGGCGTGTCCTTCGGCGCCCAGGGGAGCAAGGCTTTCGGGAATGAGCTGGTCAAAGGGAATGGGTTCCAGCGAATGCTTAGAGAGCAGGTAGTTAAGGATCTCTTCTGTCTCTTCCTTTTCAATAGAGCAGACGCTGTAAACCAGCTCGCCTCCCTTTTTGAGCTTTGGAATGATGGCATCTAATATTTGCCTCTGCTTTTGGGAGAAGCGTTCTACGTCTTCCAGGCTTCTCCTCCACTTTATCTCTGGACGGCGTCTAGCGGTACCCAAATCGCTGCAGGGGGCATCTACCAGTATCTTATCAAAGGTCTCGTCTTCAATCTGCTGGCAAAAGGCGATGACATCATCAAGCACCGTTTCTACTATGGCGGCTCCCAAGCGGCTGAGGTTTTCCCGCATGAGCTGGTGCCTTTCGGGGCTTATCTCACAGGCCACTACCCTGCCGCTGTTCTCCATGGCTAAAGCTATCTGTGCCGTCTTTATACCTGGGGCTGCACAGGCATCAAGTACGGTCTCTCCCGGCAATGGGTTGAGTACCTTTACCACAAGCCTTGAGGCCAAGTCCTGAGCGGTGATGAGTCCTTCTTTGTACAAAGGATGCTCTGTGAGATCCACCGTGGAAAGCACCTCTAACATCTCTTTCTCCATGTGCTTTAACGGTCTGCACTCTATACCACTCTCCCTCAGGGTCTTTCTCACGGCGTTTACGTCGGTGTAGTGGATGTTTACCCAGATGGAATAGGGGGCAGGCCTCAGGTTTGACCTCATCAGCTTAACGGCCTCTTCAATGCCAAAGCATTTTCTCCATCGCTGTACCAGCCACTGGGGGTGGGATAGAGCGATAGAGGCCACCTCATCACAGGATAGTTCTCCCTTTACCACTGGGTAGGGGAGTCTTGCGGACTTTCTGAGCACAGCATTGGTGAACTTGTGAAACTTTTGTGGAAGCATCTTTTTGGCTATCTCCACGCTTTCGTTGACGGCGGAGTAAGGTGGAATGCGATCCAGTATCACTATCTGGTAGTAGCCCAGCCTCAGAAGTATCTTCACCTCTTCGGGAAGCCTCTTGTAGCGCTTTATCTGTCTGGACAGGCCGTAGTCTATCCTGTTGAGCCAGCGAAGGGTGCCTAAAACTATCTCCCAGAACAGCTTTCGGTCTTTGCCTTTCAGGTTTGCCTTGTGGGCCCACTCTTTAAGGGCGATCTGTGAGTAGGTATTCTTCAGTAGGATCTCCTTTAGGCAGAGAAAGGCCGCTTCTCTTGGGTTATTTGAGCTCAACGATTTCTGCCTCCATCTTCTTTAGGTTTACCAGTGCCACCGTGGGACGCTTCGTAAGCCATCCGCAGCATTCCCCCGGGTTTACCACCAAGGTAGAGCCTATCCTTTCTACCCTCACCTGATGGGTATGTCCATATAGTATCAGGTGGTATTTTCCGCTTCTTGCCACTTCTTCAACGAAGTGGTGGTAATGCTTTATGAGGATACTCTTCCCCTCAAGCTCAACCTCTTTGGGCTCTTTTGATAATCTACCCTCTGCCCTCTTTAACAGGATTTCCACCTCACCGTCGTTGTTGCCTAAGACTCCTATCCACTCCATCTGACTTTTGTTGAGAAGGTCTAAGCAAAAAGGGGAGATGATATCGCCGCAGTGCACGATGACATCAACGCCTCGTTCTTTGAAGAGCTTGAGGGCTTTTTCTACATTGTCTAAGTGATCGTGGGTGTCGGACATAACGCCTATTAGCATTGTGCACCTCCATGCAAAAGTTTGGTTATCAATATATGAGAGAAGTGCTTTTTGGCAAAGCTTGACGGTAGAAGGGGCATATCTTAAGGATAGGAACATGGGAGTGAGGGAACTTTTGAAGTGGTATGAGGCTGCAGGTATTACGGAGTACTTTTCTGTTGGTGGTGTTCATAGAAAGGAGAGGGTGGTTGTGGAGAATCGGGATCAGTTAAGTGAGGCTGATAGAAAGGCGAAGGAGCTTGAGAGGATAAGAGCGGAGATAGGGGATTGCAAGCGTTGTGGGCTCTGGCAGAGCAGGAGAAACATCGTCTTTGGCGAGGGCAATCCCGACGCAAAGGTGATGTTCGTCGGTGAGGCGCCTGGAGAAGAAGAAGATAAGCAAGGAAGGCCCTTTGTGGGGCTTGCTGGACAGCTTCTGACACAGCTGATTGAGAGGGTGGGCTGGAA
>JALWBK010000173.1 GCA_027037155.1 bacterium
TGTACCCAAGCCCCATACTCCTTTTCAGTGGGAGGCTCAGGAGCCGTTGGGCTCTTTGAAGGAGAAGATAGGTTATTTAAAGAGGCGCTTTAGAAGAAGTCGCGTGAAGATAAAGGAGCATGATCCTCATCAGAGTCTTGTGGAGGCACTGCTTTCAAGGGGTGATGAACGGACATCGCAGATACTTTACGAGGCTTTTCTCTCAGGAGCGGTGTTTGACCAGTGGGGAGAGCTCTTTGATTTTTCCATTTGGAAGGATGTGATGGAGAAATTTGGTATAGATCCTGACTCACCCTCTCCCGCTTTGCCTGTTGATGCTCCCCTTGCCTGGGACAACGTGGATGTAGGGGTAAAGAGACAGTTTCTCCTTGAGGAAAAAGAAAGGGCATACAAAAGAGCTTCTCTTTCTGCCTGCCGAATTGGATGCAGGATGTGCGGTGTTTGTGGGGAAGATGTGAGGGTTAAGCTTGCCAATGAAGGTTTTGATGCTAATCCTGAGCTTCCCGTTTTTAAGAGAGAAAAAAGCGCTCGCTATCTCTGTTATCTGCAGAAGTTGTCTCCTTCCCATCTTGTTGGTCAGAACGATACTGAAGCTTTGCTTCACAGGGCCTTTAGGAGAGCAGGGCTTCCCTTGGCCTACTCCCAGGGTTTTAGCCCCCATCCTGCCATTTCCTTTGCCGACGCCACCTCTTTAGGGGTAGAGGTGGTGATGCAACCCTTTGAGCTGGGTTTGTGGAAACAGGTGTCGCTTCAAGAGATCCTTTCTGTCAACAGATACTTGCCAAGTGGTATGCGTGTTGTTTCAGTTCAAAAGCTTCATGAGGGTGCGCCTTCCATAGGCAAGCTTAAAAGGGAGGATATGTACGTAGCCTTTGTCCCCTTGAGTTTGAAGGACAGGATTGAGGAAAGGAGAGAGCAGATAGTTGTGCTGGACAGAACCCCTGATAAGCTGGTTATAATAACCAATAGAAATCCCGTGAAGCTTTTGGGATGCACTGTTTTTTGCTTTAAGAAGTCGCGTATTGTTCTGGAGGCCAACAATGGGGCTTGAAAGGGTCTTTGAGCTGTTGAGGGATGAGAATACTGAGGTTGTGCAGACTCACATCTCGGTGGTCTTCATCAAGAGAGATGTGGTTTACAAGGTGAAAAAGCCTGTGAACTTTGGTTTTGTGGATTTTTCCACGCTGGAAAAGAGAAGGTTTTACTGTGAGGAGGAGGTGAGGCTCAACAGAAGGCTCTGTCCGGACATGTATCTGGGGGTGGAGCCTATTGAGGATGGCGGGGTGGTAATTGAGTATGCGGTTAAGATGAGGCCTCTTCCCATGGAGAGGTCTTTGAAGAACATGGTGAAGAGAAAGGCTGTTGAGGGACAGCACATACAAAGGGTGGTGGAGAAGATAGCCAACTTCCATAAAACGGCGGAGACCAACCCTCAGATCCAGGAGTTTGGGAGGGTACGAAACTTTAGAAGGAACACCGACGAGAACTTTGAGCAGACCGAGCGGTTTGTGGGAAGCACCATAGACAGAGAGACCTTTGACTTTGTGAAGGCCCAGACGGAAAGGTTTTATACCTTACACGGAGATTTGCTGGATAGAAGGGCAGAGCAAGGATTCGTTAGGGACTGCCACGGGGATTTACACTGTGACCACATAGTCTTGGCCGATGGGGTTTGCATCTTTGATTGTATAGAGTTTAACCAGCGCTTTCGTTTCATAGACATCGCGTGTGACATCGCCTTCTTGCTGATGGATCTTGATTACCTTGGGGCGAGGGAGCTGGCGGCACTTGCTCAGCGCCTTTACGCCGATATCATGGGCGATTCCGATCTTGAATTGTTGCTTCCCTTCTTTAAGTGTTATCGGGCCTATGTGAGGGGGAAGGTGAACAGCTTGATGGGTGTGGATGAGAACATTACTGAAGCACAAAGGGAAAGACACAGGGAGGAGGCGAGAAGATACTTTGAGCTTGCCAGGGAGTATGCCTGCCAATGGTGATAGTGATCTTTGGACATGTGGGAAGCGGAAAGAGCACCATTGCTAAGGAATTGGGCAAACGACTGGATGCTGAGGTGTTGAACTCAGATGTGGTTAGGAAGCAGCTTGCAGGTATTGAGCCTACGCAAAGGGCAAGTGATGATTTTGAAAAGGGCATATACACCAAGGAGTTTACCGAGAGGGTGTACAGCTACCTTGTGGATGAAGCTTTGAGGCTTGCCACCTCGGGCAAGACTGTGATAGTTGATGCCACCTTTAGATCTGAAAGGCACAGGAGGATGCTTGAGGAGGCGTGTTTTAAAGCCTCTATTCCCGTAAGGTTTTTCTACATAGATGTGCCGGAGTATATTATAAAGCAAAGACTTGAGGAGAGGGAAAAGAGGGGGGACGTTTCTGATGCCAACTGGGACGTGTATCTGCGGATGAGGGATGCCTTTGATCCCCCTGTTGGTGCTGTGAGGATAGATGGGAACAGGGAGGTGCAAGAAATAGTGGATGAGATTATAGAGCTTTTAGAGGGAGGGTAGCCATGGGTTTTAAGAAGATACTTGCGGCAATAGACTTTTCCGAACCCATTACCCAGAGGGTTTTGGAGGTTTCCTCTGAGTTTGCCAAATGTGAGGGTGCACA
>JALWBK010000174.1 GCA_027037155.1 bacterium
GAGGTACAGTGGCACTGATGTTGGGGAGCTTTATTATGTTGGAGCCAGGTTCATTAACGAGTCTGCCGAGCTCGGCAAGATCATCGGGTACCCTCTGATCCTCTTTTAAGTAGTCAGGGAAGGCAGCTAAGATTCTTCCCGCCACAGAGATATCCTTCACCTCAACCTTCAGACCCGCCTGCTTCACAAACTGCCTCACTATGGGCAGCAGCGAAAAGCTGGCAAGATACGGTGCTTCATCGGTTTTCGTCCAGATAATAGTATCCTTCTCAGCCATCCTCTCCTCCCGCTAAGTGTTTGTGATGTTTTTCTTAAAAGCCTCTTTATTATCAAACTTGTCCGTTGTCAACATATAAAATTGGCTGCCACCCCTTGACATGCGCCCTTTCCTTTCCTATATTCTCAAGCCGGTGACGCGGGGTGGAGCAGTCTGGTAGCTCGTCGGGCTCATAACCCGAAGGTCCCGGGTTCAAATCCCGGCCCCGCTACCAAGTTTTTATCCTTCAAACTCCTGGAAGATGTAGTACTTTTCGGGACCAATTTGGAAGACCAGTCTCTTTTCAGTCTCCTCCACTAACTTTCCGAAGATTTGCCTTCTGGCTTCAAAATCAAAGAAGTTTATTACGTGGGTTGGTGTTACCTCCATGGGAGGGATCTTGCTTTTCTCTTCCTCTGTAAGAGGCCTTAAAGATAGATGTGTGCATCTTCCCGGCTTTTCCCAATCACCCACCTTGAGAATGAGCCAGTAGTACTTGTTGGGAGAGATGTTCATAAGACCTCCTCCTTTGAAGCAGTTTTTCCTTTTTTGCCACAGCCTGTGTTGAATTGTAAAGATGTTTGCATTATGTAGGGATTTAACCAAACGGTTGGATAGTTCATAATGGGTGCTAAAACGAAAGAGCGGATTCTTCTGCAAGCAAGGCGACTGTTTTCTAAAAATGGGTTTTATGCAACCAAGGTGGAGGATATAAGCAGGGCGGCTAAGGTGAACAAGGCCACTATTTACTACTACTTTGACGACAAAAGATCCCTGTATGAGGAGGTGATATACAGGGAGTTATCTGTTGTTGCGCCGAAGGTGGTGCAGTTAGCCAGTGCAGATACCAGCCTTGAGAGCTTTGTGAACAGTTTGATTGATGTCTATTTTGACTTTCTCTTCTCGGACGTTAGCACCTTTAAGCTTCTTTTGAGGGAGATATGTGATGGTGGGGTGTATCTAAAGCGTGCACTTTTGAGACTGAAGGAAGAATACGCCTTTTTCAAGATGGGAGGGGTTGCCCGTCGTCTTGAGGAGATGGGGGTGAGGAAGAGGTGTGGTCTTGAGGGATTAGATTTCTGGATCGGTGTAATGGGGCTGGTTACTATACACTTTTTGTCCGAGCCTTTCGTGGAGGTTATTTACGGGCGGAAGGTGGATAAGAGCTATCTAAATGAGAAGAAAGAGATTGTGAAGGAGATAGTGGGGAAGATACTGAGATGCGGTGGTTAACTGTTTTCTTGAGTTTTATTTTGGTTTCTGCAGCTTTTGCCCAAGAGCTGACTCTTGAAAAAGCTGTGGAGATAGCCCTAAAGCGCAATCCCAGCTATAAAATAAGCCTTCTTTCGGTTAGGTCTGCTAAGGAGATGGAGAGAGTTGCTTTTTCTAAGAAGCTTTTCACCGTGGACTTTTCCTACTCCTACACACGGTTGAACGAGGAGCAGCAGGTGAATGTAGAGCCCGTTGAGATTCCCCCGTTGTTTCCAGGGGCTTCGCCTATGGTGATAAAGCCTCACGATATAGTCATTTCACGCCAGAATGTTTACGAGTACAAGTTCACCTTCTTTCAGCCCATCTTCACCGGTGGAAAGATCAGTATGGCCCATGAGATTGCGAAGCTGGGCGTTGATGTTGAGATGTTGAAGGAGAAAGAGGCGAGGCTTGATTTGGTGTTTGAGGTGAAGAGGGCCTACTTAAATGCTTTGAAGGCGAAGAAGTTCCTCTCTGTGGCCAAAGAGACCGTGAAGCTTCTTAAAGCACATTACAGGGATGCCCTTGAGTTTTACAAGCAGGGGATTACACCCAAGGTGGATCTTTTGAGAACAGAGGTTGCGCTTTCCCGGGCAAAGCAGAGGCTTACCGATGCTGAGGCGGCTTACAAGCTTGCCCTTTCCGCCCTTGCCGTTTTGCTGAGGGATAAAGTTGATGCATCTTATGAGCTGCATGATGTGGAAGTGAAGCCTTCTTTGGAGCTTTCCTTTGATGACTGTTTGAGGATCGCTTTCAGTAACAGGCCTGTGATTAAGGCTGTTGCTAAACAGGTTGAAGTAGCAAGAAGATACGTGAAGTTGGAGCAGTCCGATTACTACCCGCAGATTGGCCTTGCTGGGGAGTATTCCAAACATGGGAATAACCCCGATTGTGATGGCGATGGCCTTACCGATGCGGAAAGATGGGCAATCTCTTTACAGTTGAAGTGGAACCTTTTCGCTTGGGGGAAGACCAGACACAGTGTGGAGAGGGCAAGGATAGAGGAGCTTAAGGCCTTGGAGCAGTTGAAGGCGGTGAAGGACAAGGTGGCTTTGGAGGTGAGGGAGGCTTATCTTAAGCTCATTTCGGCCAGGGATAAGCTGATGGTGGCTGAGAAGGAGGTGGCTCAGGCTAAAGAGAACTACAGGGATACCAGGGAGCGCTATAAGGAGCAGATTGATACCTCAACAGACGTGATAGATGCCCAGGTCTTTCTCTCCAATGCAGAGACAAGGTACTATGAGGCCCTTTACGATTACAACATTGCCTATGCGAGGCTGGTGAGGGTGATGGGCCGTGAGTAGGCTCCGAGGCAGTAGGTTGTTCTTTGCTGTTGTCGTTTTAATGGCGGGAACTTACGGGGTGGTACGTTTTGCTTTGTGGCTCTACTACCGGTACACCCACGCTGTTACGGAAGACGCCTTTGTGGAGGCGGACATAGTCAACGTCTCCCCATTGGTTCCTGGGCATATAAAGGAGATTTTGGTGGACGAATCCCAGCGTATTAGAAAGGGGCAACTTCTTTTTGTGCTTGATGATAAGGACTACGCGGCCCGAGTAGCCCTTGCTAAGGCCCAGGTGAGATCGGCAAAGAGTAGGCTGAAGGTGCTTAGGGAGAAGCTGAAACAGGCAGAGTATGCCTATGCCCTTGCCAAAAGACTGTACGAAGAAGGTGTGAGGGCTGCTGAGCTTGATCTAAAACAGGTACAGGCCCAGTTTGAGAGGGTGGTAAGGGACTTTAAGAGGTTTACTACTCTGTACAAAAAGAGGGTTGTGGGGCGGTACAAGTACGACAGAATAGTGGAGGAGTTCAAGAGGGTGAAAAGCTTGGTTGGTGTGAAAAGGGCTCAGCTTGCTATGGCTGAGGCGAAGAAGATGGAGGTGAGGATCCGAAGGCAGCAGGTTGAGGAGCTTAAAAAGGAAATAGAGGTTGCTGAAAGAGAGCTTGAGAGGGCTAAGAGGGCTTTGAAGGTGGCTTTGGTCAATTTAGAGCACACCCGTGTTCGTTCTCCCATAGACGGGGTGGTAGCCAAGAGGTACCTTCAGGAGGGGGACTTCGCTGCCGCAGGTTATCCGGTGCTTGCAGTTTACGATACGTCTAAAATTTACGTGCTTGCCAACCTTGAGGAGACCCGCTTTGAGGGAGTGAGGGTGGGCAATGAGGTGGACATCAGAGTGGATGCGTATCCTGGAAAAGTCTTTAAGGGCAGGGTGATGAGGATCCTTCCTGCCTCAGCGGCGAAGTTTGCATTGATTCCCCGTGATGTTACCGCAGGTGAGTTCACCAAGGTGGTTCAAAGGATTCCCATAAAGATAGCACTGGACGATGAGGCCAAAGAGGTTTTGATCCCTGGCATGTCGGTGGAAGTCGGAATCAAGAGGTGATGTTTTCACCTTCTTTTATCTGGTAATCTTGGCGGGATAGCCACTTTTCAAGCAGGATTGAGCTCAAGATGATCAGGGGCAGAGAGACCACGAGTCTTATAATGGAAAATTTAATGCCCAGAAACGTTGCTTCAAAGACAGTCATGGGGATTCTGCACACCGCCGATGTCCCCAAGTAGGTGAATATCACGCTCAGCCTTGCCCCCTTGCGGTACAGGGAGTACGCCATAGGAAAGGCAACGTAAAGTCCCCCCACCGTTGTGCTGGCAAGAAGCACAGCCCATAGGTAGCCTTTATATCCAGACCTTTCTCCTAAATGTTGCTCAATAGTTTCTTTCTTTACCCACACCTCAAATAGCCCTATGAGGATAAAGGCAAAGGGTAGCAGTTTCAGCATTTCTAATGAGAAGTAGACAAAGTTATGTGCAATCTGCTTTCCTTGTTCAAAACCGAAAAGGTACGAAAAAAGCAGAAACGCAAAAAACAGTGGGGTAAGGGCTTTTTTGACGTTCTCTTTCATTTAGAATACCTCACCAAAGCATATACCTATGGCCAGGGCTACTATGAGGGCTATCAAAAGGCTCAACAGGTTGCGCACTACGGTGACCTTTGTTCCTAAATACGCCTTCTCCACTGGATAGGTGAGCACTCCAACCATCATGAGAGTGGTAGAAAAGGCTGCAAGTACCATGTACGGTACCCCCTTCTTGAGGAGTATGCCGCACAAAGGGAAGGCTATGAAGCCAGGCATAAAAGTGATGGAGCCTATTAGAGCGGCTATGACTGTGCCGATAAACTTTCCCTGCCCTTTAAGATAGGCCATTATAACCCTGTCGGGTAGAAGATACAGTGCGATGGAGACCAAAATCAGCATGGTGATGAAGGCGGGAAGTATGCATGTGAATCTTTTAAAAGCTATTTTCAGGGCTTGATGAGTTTTCTTTCTGTCTTTGGCAAAAGAGACTAACAATGCCAGCAGGGTGATAATCCAAAGAACCTTCAATTTGATGCTCCAGCTTTAAGCATCAGCTTTTTATGATGATGTACAGTCCTATAGCTACAAAAGCAACACCGGAGCATACCTTGATAAGCCTTTCTGGTAGGTGGTTGGCAAGTTGCTCTCCTAAAAGGGCGGCTATAAGAGTGGATGCAATGAGGGCTAAAGAGGCTCCTATAAATACCTCCCAAAATTTACGGGTGCTTGATGCACCAGAGAGCACGGCAAGCTGGGTTTTATCTCCTAACTCTGCGAGAAAGATAACCACGAAAGTTGTGACAACAAGTTTCCAATCCATGTAATGCTATTTAAATGTGCTCAGTTGCTTTTTCAACTCCCGCTGGGGTATAATTAAAGAAGATGGAGAGAGCGGTTCCTTCCGGTAAATTTGAGATTAGGCAGAAGAAGGATCGTATTTTCTTTTATCCCGATAGTGTCTTGAGGGAGAAGGGCATCTATTTTGTGGCCGAGAAGAAACGAGACAATTCGTATCTTGTACATGATGATGGGACCATTTTTGAAGCCGTTTCTTCTGAAGCAATGGATACAGTGGATGTGGTTAGGGAGATGAGGTTTGGGAGTAGGTCGCATGGTTTTACTTTTAAGGAGGGTAAGGTTTACACAAAGGTGATGGAAGATCAGATTCCGGCGGTGGTTAGGCGCCTTGAAAGGTTTGCCACTGAGGTTTATCATAAAGCAACCGTTGGTTTAGGGGGAGATTAAGGATGGAGTTGAGAGAAGCTATTCTTAAAAGAAGAAGCGTTAGAAGGTATAAGTCCAATCCTGTACCCAAAGAGGTCATAGAAGACGTAATGAATCATGCTATATGGGCCCCTTCAGGTATGAACAGGCAGAACTGGTATTTCATAGTTGCCACTGGAGAGTGGCGTGATAAGGTGGTTGATATCTGCAAGAGGGCTTACGAGGAGTACATTGGGAAGAAGGTAGAGAAGGTGTTTAAGCATAAACCGAAGGTAGTGGAGGAGACCAAGAGCTTTTTTGCCACCCTTGGGGGAGCTCCTGTAGTCATATTGGCCTTTGCAGAGCCTGGTCCCGAGAGTGAAAAGACGGATATACAGAGTGTCGCTGCCGCTATTCAGAATCTGTTGCTTTTGGCTTATGAGAAGGGGCTTGGTACCTGCTGGATGACCGGTCCCATAAGCCACGCCGAGGAGTTCAAGAAGCTGTTTGGCGTTGAGGACAAGAACTTCGTAGCGCTAATCACCCTTGGTTATCCTGATGAAGAACCGAAGGCTCCTCCGAGAAGGCCCGGAAAAGTGAGATATGAGGGATTCTAAGGTATTTGCGTTCCTCTTTTTGTTTTTTGTGCTTTGGCATCAGGGGGTATTGGGGAAGTCCTGTGCCATTGACTTGCCTGGACTTACGCCTTCCGATCTTGGCAATCCCCGTCTCTTCACCCTTCAGCAGATTAGAAAGGTAAAGGCAGAGGTTGAAAGTTGCAGGCGCTATGTGGCGTCTCAGGTTTCACGGCTTGAGAGCCGTTATGGTGCTTTGGGAGATGTATTGAGATCCCTTGCTCAGATGGAAGATGTTGGTTCTATCTCTTCTCAAGTGTCTGCTTTGAAAAAAAGGCGTAGTGAGGTTTTACAGAACGCAGTTAAGCAGCTCTCATCCCAGCGTGTAACTATGATATACGCCGTTGTTGTTGATCTACCTCTTTCTTACGTTTCGCAGATGAAAGGGATAGCGAGGACATTGCTTTTGAATAGGGCAGCCTACGAGGGCAAGACTTTGCGTGAAAGATACGACGATAGGGGTATCTTTGGTGATTTCTACGCCCGGGCTAACATCCTTAAAGATATCTATGAGAATCGCCAGTTTTACTACGGTCGGGTTCAGTTGGTTTATGCTGCTTTGGTTAGGGTATATCCTTTTGCTCAGGGCAGACTGCAAAGAAGCTACAATGTGAAAAACGTAGTGGCTGATCTGGCCGATGCGTCGCAGGTTGGGAAGTTGGTGGCTTTTTTGCGGGAGGTTGTGAATCCCGATCTCGCAGATACCATTGTGTCCGATATGATGGATGCTGTGTCACTGTGGAAGGGTAGGGTGGAAGAGGAAAACAGGAGGGCCTTTTCAAGCATGAAGAATGTGGTGAGTAATCTTGAAAAGCTGCTTTCTGATTTGGATGCACGTATCTCGCTGTTGGTGCAAGAGCTGACCCAGAAGAGAAAAAGGCTTAGAGCCCTTTATAAAAAGATTGGCTTTTCTTGCCAGAAGGCTTTACCGGAAGACTGTATGGAGGAAGCCAAGGGATTTGTATCCTCTCAAAGGCGTGCAATTGCTTCTAAGGTAAAGGCGATAGTGTCCAAAAGGCTTGAAAGTGCCATTTTGGAGGTTGGATCTTTGCAAGAGTTGAGTGGGGTAATAGCTACCTGGTTTGCCAAGGTCAGGGCGAGGTACGCAAAAGGTGTGCCGGTGGTTGACGGAAGCAGGGTTGTTTTGAAGCCCTCGGTGGTTTATGCTTACCCCTATCGTGATGAGAAAGGCACCTTAAAGTGTTTGGTGGTGGTTGGATTTAGAGCTGAGTAGGAGGGAGTTTGAATGGCTCATGTGGTTGAGAAGAGCATAGAGGAGATAAACGAGAAGATAAAGAAGGGAAAGGTTGTGGTTGTTACCGCCGAGGAGATGATAGGGATTGTTGAGGAGTACGGTCCCGAAGAGGCTGCGAGAAGGGTGGATGTGGTTACCACCGGTACCTTTGCTCCTATGTGTTCTTCGGGTGCTTTTCTTAATGTGGGTCATCCCAAGCCAAGGATCAAGATGTGCGAGGCATACCTGAACGGTGTGCCGGCTTATGCTGGGCTTGCCGCTGTGGATCTATACATAGGTGCCACCGCTTTGCCTAAAGACGATCCGAGAAATGCCGTGTATCCAGGGCAGTTCAGGTATGGTGGTGGTCATGTGATAGAGGATCTGATAGCGGGAAGAGATGTGGTGTTGAGGGCCTTTGGATACGGCACCGACTGCTATCCCAGGAGAGAGGTTGAGACCTACATAAACATAAATACCATCAACGAGGCCTTTCTTTTCAACCCGAGAAACTGCTATCAAAACTACAACTGTGCCGTTAACACCTCCAAACGCATGATTTACACCTATATGGGCGTGCTCAAGCCCAATATGGGAAACGCTACCTATTGTAGCGCTGGTCAGCTCTCCCCATTGTTGAACGACCCTTACTTTAAAACTATAGGTATAGGAACCAGGATCTTCCTCGGTGGAGGTGTCGGTTACGTGGTATCCCATGGGACCCAGCATACCACTAATGTTCCCAGGGGTAAGAAGGGTGTGGTTAAGGTGCCTGCAGGAACATTGGCGGTTACCGGTGATATGAAGAATATGAACACAAGGTACGTGCGGGGAGTAAGTATATTAGGTTACGGGGTGAGCCTTGCCGTTGGCATAGGAATTCCCATACCGGTGCTCAACGAGGAGATAGCCTGGCACACCTCTGTTAAAGACGAGGAGATATGGACACAGGTGGTGGACTATAGCCATGACTATCCCTACGGGGAATCCAGGGTGCTGGCGGAGGTGAACTACGCCCAATTGAGAAGCGGTGAGATAGAGATCGCTGGCAAGAAGATTCCCACTGCTCCCCTGTCCAGTTACTACATGGCTCGGGAGATTGCCCAG
>JALWBK010000175.1:0-1145 GCA_027037155.1 bacterium
ATAGTCTCCCCCGACAAGGACCTTATGCAGCTTGTGAGTGAAAAGACCTTCCTTTTTGACCCCATGAAGGAGAAGCTCTATACCCCCCTTGAAGTGCTTGAGAAGTTTGGTGTGTATCCCGACCAGATCCCCATCTACCTTGCACTGGTGGGGGATCAATCGGATAATATCCCGGGGGTCAAAGGCATAGGTCCTAAGAAGGCAAAGGAGCTTATTGCCAAGTTCGGTGATCTGGAAGGTATCTTCAAAAGGATGGATGCCCTTCCTCCAAGCATGAAAAAGACCTTGGCCTCCCACGAGGAGGATGCCTTTTTGAGCTACGAACTTGCCAAGATAAAGACCGATGTGCCTTTGAACTTTGAATTTGAGCAGTTCAAGCTTAAGGAGCCCGATTACACAAAGCTCAGAGATCTCTTTGTGGAGCTTGAGTTTTCAAGTTTGCTAAAAGAGCTTCCCGTTGAGGTTAAGAAGGAAGGGACCCAGAACTACCGCATAGCCAAGAGTTTAGAGGAAGTGGAAGAATACATTGCCGGCGCGCACGAGCTATCCATTGACCTTGAAACCACGAATCTTGATCCTCTGGAGGCGGAAATTGTGGGTATCTCCCTCTCTAAAAAGGAGCAGGAGGGGTTGTACATCCCCGTTGGACATAAAGGAACCGAAAATCTCTCCCTCGGCGAGGTACTGAATCTCCTCAAGCCTTACTTAGAAAGCAAAGATCTGCTCAAGGTCGGGCAAAACCTGAAGTATGAAATACAGGTACTTTCAAACTATAACTCCACTTTGTCCCTTCCCATCTTTGACACCATGGTGGCCTCGTACCTGCTCAATCCTTTAAGAAAGAGGCACAACCTTGATGAACTTGCCCTGGAGTACTTAGGTTACCAAATGATAAGCTACAAAGAGGCTACATCGTCACTTTTGGATCACATGGATTTCTCCAACCTTTCTCCTGAAAATGCTTACTTCTACGCCTGTGAGGATGCAGATATAGCCCTAAGACTCAAGAGAAAGCTGCTTGATGCCCTAAAAGAAGAGGAGCTGGACGGGCTCTTTTTTGAGATAGAGATGCCACTGGTTCCGGTGATAGCCCACATGGAGAGAAGGGGTGTGAAGGTTGACCGCGAGAAGCTTTCCCTTTTGGG
>JALWBK010000175.1:1155-8510 GCA_027037155.1 bacterium
AACATAAACTCCCCCCGACAGCTTGCTAAGATCCTTTTTGAGAAATTGAAGCTCAAACCCATAAAGAAAACCAAAACGGGCTACTCCACTGGCACAGAAGTGTTGGAGGTTTTGGCTCTTGAGCACCCACTGCCCGGCAAGATTCTTGAGTACCGTCAGCTTGCAAAGCTCAAATCCACCTACATTGACGGTCTGCTCAAACAGATACATCCCAAGACCAAGAGAATTCACACCTCCTACAACCAGACGGCCACTGCTACAGGAAGACTCTCCTCCAGAAACCCAAACCTACAGAACATTCCCATACGAAGCGATCTGGGCAAGCTCATAAGAGAAGCCTTTATAGCCGAGGAGGGTTATCTTTTGATAACAGCCGACTATTCCCAGATTGAACTGCGCATACTCGCAGCCCTTGCTGATGAGCCGAAGCTAAAAGAGGCTTTCGCAAAGGGAGAGGACATTCACACTAAAACGGCATGCGAGGTCTTTGGCGTTTCCCCAGATAAAGTCAACTCTGAGATGAGGCGTCGGGCAAAGGTGGTCAACTTTGGTATCATCTACGGTATGAGCCCCTTCGGCCTTGCCAAGGAGCTGAAGATACCCACTGAAGAGGCAAAAAGGTACATTGAGACCTACTTCTCCAGATACCCCAAGGTGGTGGAGTTTATAAACAAAACTATAAAGGAGGCAAAAGAGAGCGGCTACGTGAAAACCCTCTTTGGCAGGAAGAGGCCAGTACCAGAGCTTTTCAGCCCCAAAAGGGACGAGAGAGAATTAGGACAGCGCATCGCCGTCAACACCCCTATACAGGGAACCGCCGCCGATGTGATAAAGCTGGCCATGATAAAGTGCTACGAGTATATAAAGAGTGAGCAGCTTGACGCCTATATGATTATGCAGGTGCACGATGAGCTTGTCTTTGAGGTGAAGGAAGAGATAGCTCAAGAATTCGCCTCAAGGGTAAAAAAGATAATGGAAACTGTAGCACCTCAGCTTGATGTTCCGTTAAAGGTTGATGTCAGCGTGGGTAAAAGATGGGAAAAATCGTAAAGGTAGGACTCACCGGAGGGATAGCCACCGGCAAAAGTACCGTAGCAAGGATTCTTGAAGATAGACTTGGCATTCCCGTTATCAACAGCGATCAGATAGCGCGGGACGTGGTCAAAAAAGGACGAATCGGCTACAAACGCGTGGTGGAGGTCTTTGGCCACGGGATACTTGACAGCTCCGGTGAAATAGACAGGGCAAAGCTTGGCAAACTGGTCTTTGATGATCCTCAAAAGAGAAGGCTTTTAGAATCTATCCTGCATCCCCTCATCACCCAAGAAATTGACAGGAGGGTAAAAGAGAAGGAGCAAGAAGGCCACAAACTCATCGTTCTTGAGATTCCTCTTCTTTTTGAAAAAGGCCTGCAAAATAGGGTTGACTACACTGTGGTTGTCTACGCTCCTGAGGAGCAACAACTTGATAGGCTTATGAAAAGAGATGGTCTCTCTTTAGAGGAGGCTAAAAAGCGGCTCAAGGCGCAGATTCCTATAGACGAGAAAATAAAGCTTGCAGATTTTGTCATAGACAACAGCAAGGGTGTGAACTACACCGAAGAACAGACCCTGAAGGTGTTCAATGAGATACTCAGAAATGCCAGCAGATGAAGAGATACTGGTGAAGGCAAAGGAACTTGGGGCTATAGATGCCGTTATTGTCCCTTCCCAAAAGATAGTGGTGGCTCACTGGGTACGCCTCAAGTGCATGTACGGTTGCAATGACTACGGCAAATGGCGCACATGCCCACCCTACACTCCCGATGCAGAGCTCATGAAGAAGGTCTTGAACGAGTACTCTAAAGTTCTCCTTATGACCTCCGCAAACCACAGCAGCGCCACAGAAATTGCTGTGAAGATGATGTTTTGGATGTACTCGAAAAGCAACTTTAAGGCGTTTCCTTTGGGATCTGGCAGGTGTAGACTTTGTGAAGAGTGCGACATCAACAACTGTAAACATCCAGAGCTCGCCTACCCTTCTATGGAGGCATGTTCTATAGATGTCTTTGGCACTGCCCAAAACGCAGGACTTTCGCTGACCGCCAGTGATGGCACCCCTTTACATCTCTGTGCTGTGTTACTATATTAAAACAAGTGCAAGGTACAGAAGATTGTAGAACCACAGACTTAAATAGGCATTTAGAAAAATTCAGCGTAGGTATTCTTTTCTTTAATGGTCCTGAGCTCAGGGTAAGAAAATGCAACTCTGAAGCATTAAAGATCCTTGGACTTAGTTCAGAAGCCGAGATCCTAAACAAGCCTTTAGACAATTTACTGCCAGAGTTGCCTAAAAAACTGATGGATGCAGCCCGCAAAGTATCCCAAGAAGTGCCTGTTTACGAAGCAGCCAATATGCCCATTAACAAAACAGAAAAGACTGTTAAATGCATCGTCATCTCCAATCCTGGAATTACCTTCTCAGGCGCACTTGTGCTCATTGACGAAGCCACCGAGGCTTTACAACACAGGCTCTACGAAACACTTATAAGGCTCTTTCACGTAATCTGGTCCAGTTCGTTTAAGAATGAGTCCGAGTTCCTCAAATACGTGGTGGAGAAGTTTCACTATAGAGCAGGTTTTCCAGCAGTTGTGGCTGGAGAAGCAGATAGTGAGTATGAAGTGTTCCTGCCCCTTGCAGTGAAGGCAGAAAGTCAGGAGATCTCAAAAATCTTCACCAGTATTCCCATAAAGATCAAGAAAGATGGTGAAGGAGTAATATGCGCTGCCTATCAGAGAAAAGAACCGATACTTGCCGCCGACGTTCAGCATGACCCGAAACAGGGAGAGTGGAGAGAGTACTATCAAAAGTACGGAGCCGAGGGCATAGCGGCTATTCCCCTTATAGTGGAGGACAATGTAAAGTACATACTGGTGCTTTACGGAAGATCCAAAGACATATTCACCGAAAAATACCGCAAGCTTTATAAGGACATCCAAACACTTCTATCTTTGGCTCTTGAACACATACGCCTCTCCATAGAAAGGGAGCACATAAGTAACCTTTATAACCTGCTTTATCGCATCACCTCTTTAAGTTTGAGGATCGATAAGGCCGAGGATCTGTTGGATGCCCTACCCGATCTCTTCAATAAATACCTAAAAACCAGCATAGCCATCCTTTTCACTGTGAAGGACAACAAACTAAAACTGAAAAAGTACGCTATACAAAAGGAACTTTTCAAAAGAATCGTCTTTAAGATCTCAACAACCTTGGTCGACCGTGACATAGATTCTCTTCCAGAAGAGCTGAACACAACGAAGGCACTAACAGAAAAAAAGCTATCTTTTAGAAGTACGGTCCGAACCTTTCACCTAATACAATCCTTAAATGATACATCAGATATAGCAGAATTTACAGCAGCACATACCCTTCTTCTGTCCCATGGCATAAGAACCAGCGGAGCTTTTCCCATAGTCAAGAAAGGAGAAGTTGTAGCAGTTGTTGTCATCTTCTCAGAAACGGAAAACTTCTTCACTCCCAAAGTAAGAGAACTAATGGAATTACTAAGGGAGGAGATTGAATTCTTCCTCTTCAATATAGAGACTCAGAAATTTAACAAATTGCTCCTTAAAGCCCTGGATACAGGCTTTGATTTTGTTTCTATACTGGATGCCAATTTCAGGTTTATCTATGTCAATAAAAGCTTTTCAGAAAGATCTGGATATGCTCCAGAAGAGCTTATCGGGAAGCACCATTCTATATTCTCAAGTAAGGTCCACAGCAAAGAGTTCACGGAAAATTTCTACAAAACATTGACCTCAGGCAAAGCTTTCTCAGATTACATGGTGTACAGGATTAAAAATGGGACCCTTGTAAAGTGTTATGTTACCATCATACCTTACAAAGACAACGGAAAGATAACTCACTACATCTGCGTTGGAAAAGACGTGACCAAGGATGAAGATTTCCTAAGAGAAACCATCAAATTTGTTTACTATGATCCCGTTACGCAACTTCCAAATCTGAAACAGTTCACTAATGAGGTGCAAAAGTACACAGAAGAAAACCTTGAGCACCATGAGAAGAGCATGGCTTTACTTGCAATCGTTGATCCGGGCAATTTTGGTATGATAAATCAGGTATACGGCTTTGAAGCAGGCAATTATTTGCTGAAAGAGATCGGTCAGCGAGTCAAAGGGAGTGTGTATAAAAGCGATCTTGTTGGTAGAATGGAATCCGATGCAATTGCCATCTTTCTTAAAGACTTGAAAAACTTGGAAGCCGGTATCTTTACCGTTGAAAGAATCTTAAATTCGTTATCTAATCCTTTCAAATTACCAAACGGGCAGCAGATCCATATTGAGTTCAGAACAGGCATATCTGTGTTCCCCCATGATGGCACCAGTGCTAAGGAGATCATGGATGCCGCAAGAGCTGCCCTTACCGAGGCAAAAAATAGCAATGTGCGTATGGCCATATACTCACCCAAGCTCAGAGAAAAGTCGCGTAAAGCTCTGCAGATAAGAAACGAAATAATTGCTGGTATTAAAAAGAAGAAATTCACCTTTCTCTATCAGCCCATAGTGGATGTCCAAGGCAGGATACGAGCTGCCGAGTGCCTGGTTAGGTGGAGAAAAGGGAGTGAGATCCTTACACCTGGTACCTTCCTACCCTACATTAAGGGTACTAGACTTGCCATATACTTGGAGGAGTATCTCACAAAGATTTTCTTAGAAAGACTTAAAAGTATGTACCCGGTTCTTCTACAAAAAGATGTGCGGCTTTCCTTCAACATCTCTCCCGATGCCTTTCAAAGGTCCATCTTCACTAAGTTGATCAGCGAACAGCTACGCAAAGATAAAAGGATTGGCAGATGCATGACCATTGAGATTACAGAAGAGAGCTTTTTAAAGAGTGAAAAGAAAGTGCTTGAGTTCATAGAAACCTGCAAAGAGAGCCAGGTAAAGATATGCATAGATGACTTTGGCACAGGGTATTCTGCTCTGGGCTATCTGGTTGATCTTCCTGTGGACATAATGAAGCTGGATCTGACACTGACGAGAAACGCCTGCAAAAACGAGAGAGCGTACAAAATAGTTGAAGCAGTAGTATCCTTCTGCCGCGGTACGGGGATTACGGTTGTGGCCGAAGGGATAGAAACTCCAGAGCAGTTCGAAACCATGAAGAAGTTGGGCTGTGAGCTGTTCCAGGGTTATCTATTTTACAAGCCTATGGATAAGGGTAGCTTCTTAGAGCTTTTGGAAAACGCATAGTCAAAAGGCGATGGGGCTCGCCTTAAACCGCTGCTCTGCTTATGCAGAGTAGCTGATGGCTCCTGCCAAACCTTGATAGAGGTGGATTATGGTGGGGGTCATAGAGTATGTATTGGAAAGAAGGTGCCCTTCAGGTGGGTACTGTTTTTACAAATTGGATGAGCCCACAACCAGCGACACATTCTTCGCCCTGAGTACCCTGAAGTTGTTGTGTTTAGAAGCTTCCGATAGAAAGAGCTTAGACTACCTGCTCTCCGTTCAGTACGAAGACGGATCCTATCAGAGCATAGAAACCTGCTTCTATGCTGTTAAAGCTTTAGATCTTATGGGCGCACTTCCCAGGATCAATCCGGTTAATTATCTAACAACTATTGAAAAGGAGATACTGAAAGCCATAGAAAAGCCATCTTCCGACAGGTACGTACTGATAAAGCACTGCTACTTCATCTCCTGGCTCAAGAGTTTCTTCGGACATGAAGTGGTAAAAGACGTTAAGAGATTCGCTCGTGAAATGCTACATTCACCCTACCTTTCGGAAAGGTTTTATGCCGTAAAGTGCCTTATCTCGTGCGGGGAGGACGTAGAAAAAGAAGAGCACATTAGATTTCTCAGAAAATGCGAACTCCCTCATTTAGGATTCAGTGAGTCTCCAAATACACAGTTGGTTTACATAGAGCAGCAGTATATGGGAACCATGTTATGCAGAATCTTAAAAACGTCACCCCAGTATTTTGAAGCTATAGAGAACTTTGTAAAGTCCTGCCAGAGGAAAAACGGTGGATTTGGAAGGTGCAGTACGGGAATTGCCACACTGGAATACACCTTCTATGGAGTCTCAATTCTCACATCTAAAACATAGTTATACTATCCTCTGTCAAGCCCAAAGTCCATTTTGTCGTTTAGACGTAAGCTGGGAGGTGTAAAGATGAAGAAGGTGGCTCTGGCAGTTGCACTGTTTTTTTGCACTTTGCAGCTTTGCATTGTCGGGTGAAGGAAGATTCTATTACCACTCCAATTTCAGGGGACGTGTTCTGCATGTAGGAATGTGGAGACAACTCGCCCACATGCCTAAGGGATGGAATGACAAGATTTCCTCCTATCAAATTGATGATGGTGTAGAATGTGTTATTACCAAAGATTCCAAGTTTGGCGGGGATTATCGGTACCTTGGGAGTGGAACAGGAAGCACTCACATGCCACGAGGCTGGAATGACAAAGTGTCCTCCATGATGTGCGCTCCCGAAGGCTATTTTACTACATCTTATGAAAGTGCTGCGTATGAGCATGCCCATTACGCTGGAAGGAGATTTCGGTTAACTAGTTATACTTACGTCAAAAACCTAAAACGCTATGGTTTTAATGACGTAATTTCGTCTGCAAGACTTTCCTACAACGCCGATTTTGCATGTGAATTTTATAAACACGCAAATTTTAAGCACCATTTGTTCACACTCCGTCCTGGACAAAGATACAACAGATTAAGTCGCTACGGATTTGACAATCAAATCTCCTCCATTAGGTGCTATCCCTTGGATTAAAGCTCCTTTGGAGGGGCCTCTGAGGCCCCTCGTCCCTCACATTTGACATAAGATTCAAATTGTGGCTAATAGCTAATCAAGGCGATGGAGTCCGCCTTTAACCGCCGCTTTGTCCGCCAAAGCGGCTGATGACTCCTACCTTGGGAATCAATCTGCGGGAGGTAGGAGTATGTCACCCACAGTTAAAAATGCTTCTCAAGTCTCACCTTCTGAAGCAAGAGAGAGAATTGAGAGGGCTATTGCAATCGCCCTTGAGCATTCCACTCCTTACGAAAGGGATCTTTTGAAAGAGGTTGAGAAAAAGCTTCAAGAGAACAAATTCAACTTAGTTGTATTAGGACAGTTCAAGCGCGGAAAAACCACCTTTGTTAATGCAATACTTGGTAAGAAACTTCTACCCTCGGCAGTCCTGCCGCTGACATCCATTGTTACTGTTCTTGAATACGGCGAAGAGGAAGAGGTGACGGTTCACTTCCTGAACGGTTCAAGCAAGAAGATAGATGCATCGGAGATTGACCTATACGTTACTGAAAAGAAGAATCCCAAGAACGAGAAAAATGTA
>JALWBK010000176.1 GCA_027037155.1 bacterium
AAGAGACACGTCTTTTCGTATGAGGATCCGGTTGAGGTTATCAAAACCTTGGTCAAGTTTGACAGTGAGTTTGAGCCTTTTGAGATCAAGGCGGCAATTCTTGAAGGCAAGCCTCTGGACAAGGAGCAAGTTGTTGCTGTGTCTAAGCTTCCTTCAAAAGAGGTGTTGCTTGCCAAGGTTGTTGGTACTATTCAGGCACCACTTTATGGTTTTGTTGGTGTGCTTGCAGCCAATCTGCGTAACCTTATAGGTGTACTTTACGCCATTAAAGAGGCAAAAGAGAAACAACAGGGATAAAGGAGGGAAAAGATGGCGGAGATCACAAAGGAAGATGTGATAAAGTTTATTGAGAACATGACGGTTTTGGAGCTTGCTGAGTTCGTTAAGGAGTTGGAAGAGAAGTTTGGAGTTTCTGCTGCAGCTCCTGTGGCTGTGGCTGCTGCTCCTGCTGCTGCGGCTGGTGCTGAGGCTGCCCCTGCTGAGGAGAAGACCTCCTTTGATGTGATACTTTCTGAAGTGGGTAGCCAGAAGATTCAGGTCATTAAGGTGGTGCGTCAGATAACCGGCCTTGGACTTAAAGAGGCAAAGGAGTTGGTTGAGGGTGCACCCAAACCCATCAAAGAGGGTGTTTCTAAGGAGGAGGCAGAGGAGATCAAGAAGAAGCTTGAAGAAGTCGGTGCCAAGGTTGAAATTAAGTAGTTTGTAGATCTATAATAAAAATTTGGCTCCTCAGGGTAGAAGGGCGTGGTGTCCTTCTACCCTTATAATACTTTAATAAGGGGTGGTTGTGGGCATGGTTGGGTTGGTTAGAAGGGATTTCAGCAGAATTAAGGAGATTATTGAACCACCTTTCCTCTTAGAACTTCAGAAGAAGTCCTACGAAGATTTCCTGCAGTTTGACGTTCCCTGGGACAAGAGGGAGAATAAAGGTTTAGAGGCTGTCTTCAGAAGCGTTTTCCCCATTGATGACTACACGGGGACTGCAAGGCTTGAATATGTAGGGTACGAGATAGGCAAGTGGAGATGTAAATGCGGTGAGTATAAGGGATTAGGTGGTCCCAATGTTGTTTGTGAAAGATGCGGTGAACGGCTTTTCTTTATACCCAAGTACTCTCCAAAGGAATGTAAGCGAAAGGGCTTGACCTACGGTGCACCTTTGAGGGTGCTGCTTAGGCTCATCACTTACGAGAGAGATGAGGAAACAGGCGAAAGGAGCATAAGGGACATAAGGGAACAGAAGGTATACCTTGGCGAGATACCTTTAATGACGGAAAACTACACCTTTGTTATAAATGGCGTTGAGAGGGTTGTTGTCAGCCAGCTACACAGATCCCCTGGTGTTGTCTTTGAGGAGATAAGATCTGGTAGCGCATCAGGCCCTGGAATTCTCGGTAGGATCATTCCCTACAGGGGTTCATGGCTTGACTTTGAATACAGCGGAAAGGGGCTTTTATACGTCAGGATAGATAAGAGAAGGAAGTTTCTGATTAGTACCTTCCTGCTTGCCCTTGGAATGACCCAGGAGGAGATCCTCAGGACCTTCTACGACACGGAGAAGGTCTTTGTGCTGGATGGGGGCAAGAGGTTTGAGAAGGAGCTTAAGGAGACCATCATCGGCCAGACCCTCTCTGTGGATGTGGTTCACCCTGAAACTGGCAAGGTGCTTTTCAGGGGTGGAAGAAGGGTGACCCAGGCTGCCTACAGGAGGATGAAGGCGGCTGGGTTGGAGAGGATCCCTGTGGCTGAGGAGGATATATGGGGTAAACCTGTTGCCAACGACATTGTGGATCCCGTTACGGGAGAGGTGATTCTTGAGTGTAACGATCCCATCACCCCTGAGAAGCTTGAGGAGATAAGGAAGAAGCTGGATAGCTTTGACATTCTGGTGGTTGAGGGAGAGTTTGTGGATCCCTCCATAAGGGAAGCGCTTAAGGTGGATAAGGCCACCAATGAAGAGGAGGCCTTAAAAGAGATATACAAGAGGATGAGGCCCGGTGAGCCTCCCACCTATGAGGCGGCCAAGGAGTACTTCTACAGGCTCTTCTTTGACCCTGACAGGTTTGATCTGTCGGAGGTGGGAAGACTCAAGATAAACAAGAAGTTCGGCTTTTCCGAAGAGGAGGCTCCCCTTTCCTGCAGGGTGCTGAGGAAAGAAGACATTATAGCTGTTATCAAGTACATGATGAAGCTTAAGGTGGGACAGGCCCAGGTTGATGATATTGATCATTTGGGCAACAGAAGGGTGAGGCCCGTTGGTGAGCTCTTGGAGAACCAGCTTCGTGCAGGGCTTATGCGCATTCAGAGGACCATAAGGGAGAAGATGAGCATAGAGGACATAGAGTCCATGATGCCCTATGAGTTGCTTTCTGCAAAACCGTTCACTGCCATTGTTAAGAGCTTCTTCACCAGCGGTCAGCTCTCCCAGTTTATGGATCAGACCAATCCGCTTTCTGAGGTTACACATAAAAGGAGGCTTTCTGCCCTTGGCCCCGGTGGTCTTACCAGGGAGAGAGCCGGCTTTGAGGTGAGGGACGTTCATCCGTCTCACTACGGCAGGATATGTCCCATAGAGACGCCAGAAG
>JALWBK010000177.1 GCA_027037155.1 bacterium
TGCACCTGATAGAAGCTGCTTTTCCCTTCTCTAGAGTAGATGTAAATTTTACCGTTATGCTCAACTAAGGTGGGAAAGCTTGCGTAAACTCCCTCCCTTTGAGGAAGAAGGCTCACCGCCATGGTGCCAACCTCCCTGTTGTTCTTTGGTTGCCCTCCTTAGCAACCTGTATGCCAGCTAAATAGGCGAGCTCTCTTTTACTACAGCCTCATTCTATTTTAGATATCGGACAGTTTTTATCGATTTATACAGCAAATTCATTGAAAACCTCGTGAACAGTCTTTACGACGTAAGAGATTTCCTCTTTTTTCATAGATGGGAATAGAGGTAGAGTAATTGCTCTTTCGTAAAAGTCTTCCGCCACAGGGCACAATCCCCGGTGATAACCGAGGGACTGGTAATACGGATGGAGATAGATGGGTATGTAGTGCACCTGAACGCCAAGTCTCCAGGCTCTTAATCTTTCAAATATTTCTCTTTTTCTTTCAACAAACTTATCTTTAAGGCGGATAACATATATGTGATAGGAAGATGTGGCATAATCTTTTTCAACGGGTATGTAAAAATAAGGGCTGTTTCTAAAAGCTTCATTGTATAAGGAAGCTATCTCTCGTCTTTTTTCAACAAAAAATGGAAGTTTCTTGAGCTGAGAAAGTCCCAAAGCTGCCTGAACATCGGAAAACCTGTAGTTGTATCCCAAAAATTGCATTTCGTAATACCAGCTACCGTGGGAAGCGCTCAACATATCCTCAGGACTTTTGGTTATCCCGTGGTTTCTGAACATCAAAAGCTTCTTGTAAACATTTTCACCGTTGGTTAAAACTGCCCCACCTTCAATTGTTGTTATGTGCTTTACGGGATGAAAGCTGAACACGGTTGCATCTGAATATTTGCACGATCCTATCTTTTCGCCTTTGTATAAGGCACCTAAGGCATGGCATGCGTCTTCAACCACCTTAAGCCCGCATCTGTCTGCAACTTCCCTCACCTTCTGCACATCCACAGGATGCCCGGCGTAGTGCACAACGCTTATGAGTTTCGTACGTGGGCTGATTTTCTCTTCTATTAAGTCTGATTTTATATTGCCCGTATCTTCCTCAATATCGCAAAACACAGGTCTTGCACCAAGATAGAGCCCGGCATTTGCAGTCGCCACAAAGGATATAGGAGTGGTTATGAACTCGTCGCCCTCTTGAAGACCAAGGGCAAAGTAGGCAGCGTGAAGGGCAGAGGTTCCGCTGTTGAAGCAAACGGCGTATTTTGCCCCGCAATAGTCGGCAAGAGCCTCCTCGAATTCCTTTATTTTAGGACCCTGGGTGATGAAGTCAGACCTTAAAACATCCACAACAGCCTTAATATCGTCGCCATCTATAAAGTGTCTGCCGTAGGGAATGAACTTTTCCATGTTAGTATACTATGTCTATCTTTTTGATGAGCTCTCTAAGTTCATCAACAGAAAGCCACCTATCGTTTTTGTCTGAAGAATATCTGAAGCCTTCGGGAACCCGCTTCCCGCCAGGTTTCACTTCCACATTCCACCATCTATACTGCGGATAGATGACAAAATGATTCTCATACTCGTAAGTGGTCCTTGCGTCCTCTTCCGCTATCATCACCTCGTGCAGCTTCTCCCCCTCCCTTATTCCAACCTCTTTAAGCCTGCAGCTGGAACCTATAGCTTTTGCAAGATCTACCACTTTAAAAGACGGAATCTTGGCAACGTAAATCTCGCCTCCCTTTGCCTCCTCAATGGCTTTCAAAACCAGCTCCACTCCTTCATTCAGGGTTATCCAGAATCTCGTCATCCTGAAATCTGTTATGGGAAGCTCAGTGGCTCCCTGTTTAACCAGCTTCATAAAGAACGGAATAACCGATCCCCTGCTTCCAGCCACATTTCCGTATCTAACAACGGCAAAGCGTGTTCTTTTCTTGCCCGCGTAAGCATTGGCAGATACAAAAAGCTTATCAGACACAAGCTTGGTAGCGCCGTAGAGGTTCACCGGATTTACCGCCTTATCCGTTGACAGGGCTATCACCTTCTCTACTCCCCTGTCTAAAGCGGCATCTATAACGTTTATGGCACCGTTTATGTTGGTCTTTATCGCCTCAATGGGATTGTATTCCAGTATGGGAACGTGCTTGAGAGCCGCAGCGTGCACCACAATATCCACATCAGCAAAAGCCCTGTAAAGACGCCTCTCATCCCTTACATCTCCCAAAAAGAACCTAAGCTTCTTTTGATGCTTAGCAAACTCGTTCCTCATCAGATACTGCTTATATTCATCCCTAGAATAGACGATGACTTTTCGGGGATTAAACCTTTCTAAAATAGTCCTTATAAACTTTTTGCCGAAAGAACCTGTGCCTCCTGTAACCAAAACGGACTTTCCATCTAACACCACTTCCCCCCTCGTTGCGAGGTTGGTAAGTTGTTTGCTATATTACTTTATCGGACACAAAAAGAAAACTCTTAAGGAGCCAAAATGCAAGCAACGTGGATAAAGCCCAAAAGCAAGAAACAGCTGAAAAAGATGTTTGATAAGAATTTCAGAGTGTTATCACATCGCTGGCCCCTCAG